>JAYWHS010000001.1:0-6287 GCA_043777635.1 Kofleriaceae bacterium
CGTCTCGGCAAATTGCGCAACAATCGCTTTAGCTGCCGACTCCGTCATTCCCGGTACTCGCCGCAGTTGCTCGACGGTAGCAGCGCGGACTTCGCGCACGCTGCCAAAATGGGCGAGTAACTTTTTGCGGCGAGTTGGGCCGATGCCAGGAATATCGTCGAGTTCGGAACGCAAAGCGGCTTTGCTGCGACGCGCGCGATGAAACGTGTTGGCAAAGCGGTGCGCCTCGTCACGCAGCCGCGCCAAAATATATAGCTCGGGTGAATTTTGCCGCAGCGCAATCGGTTCTTTGATGTTGCGCATGTACACGCGGTCGGGGGCTTCGCCGGCTGCGAGTTCCCGCTCTTTGGCTAAGCTGATGACATCGACGCCGTGTTCGCCAAAGTCAAAACCTTGATCGGTAAGTGCAGCGATGGCCATGCCGAGTTGGCCTTTGCCACCGTCGACAACCAGCAGATCGGGTGCGACCCACGGCGAGATCTTGGCGGTGCTAGTGTCGCCGCCTAGGGCGGTGACGGCGTCATCGCTGGCGTCGTCGCTGGCGTCGTCGACAGTATCGTCAAGCTCGCCTTCGGTCGTCGCATCGCCGTCGACCGCGGTATTCAGTACGCCGCCGGCGCTGCGCACCTCCGCAGCTCGGCGAAATCGTCGCGACAACACTTCGTACATCGATGCAAAGTCATCGTTGCCCGACGTCTTTACTTTGAACTTTCGATAGAGATTCTTAGCTGGTAACCCGTCGATAAACGTGACCATCGAAGCCACGGTTTCGCGGCCTTGAATGTGGGCAATGTCAAAGCACTCAATGCGTTTGGGCAATTTGGCCAAGCCCAGCCGCTCTTGCAGCTTTTGCAAAATCGCTTGGGCATCATCATCGCGACCGCGCCGCGACACCGCCGACGCTGCGGCATTTTTGTCAGCCAGGTCAACCAGCCGAGCGCGTTGCCCACGCTGCGGTTCAACGACGCGAACTTTACGGCCGCGCATCGACGACAGCCATTCGGCCAATGCGGCACTTGCTTCGAGCACCACGCCGACCACGACTTCATCGGGGACAAAGGTTTCGGTCGCGTAGTATTGCTGCACATGCTCGGCGATCACGTCGGTATCGGGCAATTCTTGGTCGCGTTGCATAAACGTCCGGCGACCAACAAGTTTGCCACCGCGAATAAACAGCACTGCAACTTCAACCGCATCGGCTTGGCGATACAGGCCCCAGACATCTTGGTCGATGAATTCGTCCTGCACCATGTCTTGGCGCGCTAACGTGCGGTCGACCGCAGCAATCGAATCACGCAGCGCAGCCGCAGCTTCGAAATCTTCGGCTTCGGCTCGCGCTAGCATGCGGGTGCGCAGTCGGTCGGTGAGTTCTTGGTCTTTACCAGACAAAAACATCGCAACGTCGTCGACTTGATCGGCGTAGGCTTGCGGTTCCACCGGCATGGCGCACGGCCCAGGGCAGCGTTTGATCTGATACTGCAAACACACCCGGCCACGGCTTTCCAACACATGGTCGGTGCAGGTCCGCAGTTGAAAATGCCGATTCAATATGCGTAGGGTTTGCCGCGCTGAGGTAGCCGAGTGATACGGGCCAAAGTACGCAGCGTCGTCGTCGCGGATATTGCGCACCACTTGCACACGAGGAAATAGCTGGGCCTTGCTCGGTGGCGCTGCGCCGGGTTTGCTCGAAGGACGTTTGGGTTTTTCCAAGCGCAGCACCAGGTATTGCTTGTCATCGCGCAGCCTGACGTTGAATTTGGGTTGATGCTGTTTGATGAGATGATTTTCAAGCAGCAGCGCGTCTTTTTCCGCAGACACCACGATGGTCTCAATATCGACGACGGCGCGGCCGAGAAACCCAGCCGCAACAAAGTAACGCTCATCACCGCCGGGGCGAAAATATTGACGCACCCTCGTGCGTAAATTTTTGGCTTTGCCAACGTAGACCACCTTGGCGTTCTTGTCCTTGAACAAGTACACGCCGGGGTCGGTGGGAATGCGATCGAGGACTTCGGAGGCAAGCATGAATACTCAGACACAATAGAACAGCGCGCGTGGCCTACGTGAATATCCGCTTACAATCTTTAAACGTCACTAGGATCATCACCACCGCAAGCAACATGATGCCAACCATATGCACGGTGGATTCAATCCGTGGATTGGCGCGCCGACGCGTAATCATTTCGTACCCCAAAAATACCAGCCGGCCGCCGTCGAGGGCAGGTAACGGCAATAAGTTGAATAAGGCCAAATAAACGGATAAGGCCATGACCAATTCGAGGCCTTCACCAAAGCCATACGAAAATGCTTTTTTGAATTCTTCGGCCATGCGCACGCCGCCGCCAACGTCAGCTTTTTCTTGGCCCACGATGATGCGCTTGATCCCGGTATAGATCAGCGCGCTTTGCCGAAACGGATACGACAACGCGTTCGCCACCGACGTGCCGACGCCAACACTGACGCGTTGGTATTGTTCAGTAGGCACGATACCTAGCAAATAAACTGGTTTGTCGTTGTCGAGAATCGGTTTGCCGGATTTATCGGAACCAGCCTTCGGCGCGACGTCGAACGACATTTCAGCGCCTTTGCGCCGCACAGTTACCTTGATAGGCGCGCCACCCTTGGCATTGACGCGATCGCGCAACGTCGAAATTTGGCCGTTAGGATCTACTAAAAAAATCGGCTTGTCATCGATCGCTAAGATGCGGTCGCCAACTTCGAGTTTGCCTTGGGCATCGTAGCCATCGAGCACTGCGCCAACGCCAAACCAGCGTTCCGCCGAGCGCACACCCCACACCGAGTACAGCAAAAAGGCTAACAAAAATGCCGATAGAAAATTGGTAGCAGGGCCAGCCAAAATTGCTGCGAAGCGTTGCCATACTGGTCGGTTCGCATACGAATGTATGTCAGCTGGGTCGACATCTTCGACCACGTTCATGCCCGAGATTTCGACGAAGCCACCGAGGGGAATAGGTGCGAGTTGAAACACCGTGCCGGTCTTTTTCGATTTGCGCTTTAAAATTGCCGGGCCAAAACCAACACTGAAACGATCGACCCGCATCTGGCACCAGCGCGCGACGACATAGTGACCAGCTTCGTGCACAACGATCAAGAAACTCAGGGCCAAAAGCCCGATGACCCAATACATGCCGGAACTATAGCAGCCGTACCCTTACAACGGCGACCTGCCGATGCATTTAACGTGAACGTGATTCGCTACGTCGAGAAGCGGAGGGCGTATGAGGGCTGTGGCGCACGCAGTTTCGCAAAGATCATGAGGTGGCCGGCGAGCGCTGCCGGCACTAGGACCGTGGGCAGCCAGATGAACGGCGCGTGGGCGATCCAGGTGTTGCGTTGCGCCGGGCCTAGCGCTTCAAACAGCGGGGTGGTGGCGATGGCAACGCCAGCGACGATAACTAGAAATACCAGGCCCATGATGTTCCACGCCACCACCACCCAGCGGGGTGCCCAGTTGCGATGCAACGCAAAGGCCAACAGCAGCGCAGTCGCACCGGTGATAACGTCAAAATTGTAGCCATGAAACGACATCGCGCGGGGCATGACCTGTTGGCTGCTGGCGTGGTTCATTGCTAGTTCGAGCGCGAACCGAAACGTATGAAACACAATCAACGCGCACAGTGGTACGTAGTCGACAATCGCCCGCCCGTATCGACTACGCGCAAACCCGACGGCACCGACCATTCCGACCACCACGACCAACGGTAGCAGAGGCGGGCGCGCAGCGAAATCGGCCATGCGACCGCTGGCTGCCAGTAGCCCGGTTATAGTGAGCCAGCCTGCGAACGCGAGCGCAATCGTGATTGGCAGCTGTTTGCTAGCGCGCCGAAGCACGAGCAATACCAGCACCAGGACGATGCTCGGTAACGCGATGAATGTGCACGTTGTGAACCAAGAGGCATTGGCTGCATCGGGAATCATGGCAACGTGATGCTCGCATCGAAGAGGCGATGGGGTGGTGTGATGTCGCAGCAATCGACGGCGTAGACTACGTAAACACCGCGATGCCGTTTGACCTGGTTGCAGGTGCGCGCGACACTGCTGCGGTGGTATCACAAAGTTCGCGAGATCCGTTGTTCGTAATCGGCGCGGGTGGTCACGCCAAAGTGGTAATCGCGACGGCGCAGTCGATGGTTTCGTCGGTCGATAGCGAAGGGCGGCTGATGATAGGTTGGCAACAAGTATTGTGGCCAGAAATTCGCGTTTGCGACGATAATGCAGCGATGCATGGCCGGCAATTGTTGGGATTTACCGTCGAGGGTGCAAGCGCTTCGGTGCTGGGCAATCCGCTGGTCTCAGCGGTGCTTGCCATCGGTAATAATGCCGGTCGTGCGCAGTTGGCGGTCGCTGCGCGCTGTCGCTTTGCGACCTTGGTGCATCATCAAGCGATTCTCCACCCCTCGGTGCGCATCGGCGTTGGGTCGGTGGTTTTCGCTGGCGCCATCATTCAGCCTGAGACCGTCATCGGTGCGTTAGCTATTATCAACACCGGAGCGTCGGTGGATCATGACTGCGTGCTTGGCGACGCTGTGCATATCGCGCCAGGCGCTCGCCTCGCTGGTGGCGTCACCGTCGGTGCGCGCAGTTTTATCGGTATTGGCGCCGTGGTGGCACCGGGCATCACGATCGGCGATGACGTCATCATTGGTGCGGGCGCAGCCGTGGTGCGGGATATTCCTAGCGGGACCACCGCAGTGGGCGTGCCGGCCCGTGCGTTGTCGCCGCGCGAGCGTTTCTGATGCGCATTGTTGTGCTGGGTGGCTGGGCGCCGTCGTTGCTCAAATTTCGCGGGCCATTGCTTGCTGCGATGGTGCAGCGCGGCCATCACGTTACCGCCATGGCGGCCGATCCAGATCAGGAAACTACAGCAGGCTTGCGTGCCATTGGGGTCGATTTTCAAGCGATTGGAGTCGAACGCGCCGGCCTCGATCCGCGCCGTGATGTGCGGTTGATCTGGGAATTGCAGCAGCGCCTGCGCGCACTGCGTGCCGATCTGGTGTTCAGCTACACGATCAAACCCGTGGTGTACGGCTCGCTCGCTGCGCTGGCGGCCGGCGTGCCTCGGCGCGCTGCGATGATCACCGGTTTAGGTTATGCCTTTGCACCGCCGACGAACCTGCGACATCGTGCGGTGGCGGCAGTTGCGCGGACCATGTACCGATTGGGGTTAGCCTGCTGCCAGAACGTTTTTTTTCAAAATCCCGACGACCAGGCCGAGTTTTCACGCTTGGGTTTGTTGCCTGCGGCGGCGCAGATCGAAATCGTGCGTGGCAGTGGCGTTGACGTTGATCACTATGCAGTTGCCCCGCTAGACTTGTCCGGTTACCGGGCCGATTCGCCAGCGTTGAACTTTCTATTCGTCGGCCGGTTGTTGATCGACAAAGGAATTTGCGAATATGCGGCGATGGCGGCAGCGATGCGGCGGGTCCGCCCTGGCTGTCGATTCGCGGTTGCCGGGTGGCTCGATCCCAACCCTAGCAGCGTGACGCAAGCGCAACTCGATGCCTGGATCGCCGATGGCACGCTGGACTATGTGGGGCCATTGACCGATATCCGCCCAGCGCTGCAAGCGGCGCATGTGCTGGTGTTGCCGTCGTATCGGGAAGGCACGCCACGCTCGGTGCTCGAAGCCATGAGCATGGGCCGCGCTATCATTACCACCGATGCACCGGGCTGCCGTGAGACGATCGTCGACGGTGAACAAGGTTTTTTGGTGCCAGTCCGAGATGCTGTCGCATTGACGAAGGCCGGCCTCGCGTTGGTTGATGATGTTGCGCTGGTGCAACAGATGGGCGCTGCCGCCCGCCAACGCATTCTGCAACTCTATGATGCACGCGCAGTGGCAGCGCACATGCTCGATACGCTGGAGTTATAACGATGACCAAACTGCACAATGTCCGCGTGTTGCCAGATGCCGCGGCTGTCGCGGCGGCTGCGGTTGTCGAAATAGTCCGGTTTGCGGACGAAGCGGCAGTTGCAGCATCGGTTCGACACCTGTGTCTCGCGGGCGGAACCACGCCGCGTATGTTGTACCAGGGCCTGCCTGCCGGTCTTGATTTGCGCGCAGTTGAGTTGTGGTTTTCCGATGAGCGGATGGTGCCGGCCGATCACGCTGAGAGTAATTTTGCCATGGTGCAGCAAGCCTTCTTGAGCCGAGCCACGTATCGCCCGCGTGTGGTCCATAGGATTGCCGGTGAACGTGGAGCTGTTGCGGCGGCGGCTGCAATGAATATTGCCTTTGGCTCGACGAGCCAGCTCGATCTAGTGTT
>JAYWHS010000002.1:0-1885 GCA_043777635.1 Kofleriaceae bacterium
GTCGAACCTTCGCCTAAGCTCAAGAACTCGATGAAATGGCGATGCAACGGCTGCTGCTTGTCGTATCCTGGGAAACTTGGTCCAAAATACGGATGGCGACCAGCGCCTTCCAACGAAAAATAGCCGACCGATCCATGCGTCAGAGTGCGCGCTAGCAACGCAAATTCGAGCAACCTCGCGCGTGGCGCAAACCCACGCGGCAATGATTTTTCAAGCGAAGCGAGTTGAACGACGTAACCGCTTTTAGCTTTGCCAGTTTTAAACCATTTCGCAAACAAGGCTTTGCATGCCGGGTGGTTGTGAATCGATTTAATATCGGATTCGGTTGCCATCGACGACATATGTTCCCACCCGATGTCGGCCAAGAACTTCAGATGGGCTATCGCTTTCGATGCGGCGCCGGTTTGGGCGTAGGCGGCAGCTAAATTGCGCGCAAGATGTGGATAGTTTTTTTGGTACACGGCGAACGGCTGCAAGACCCGCAGTGCTTCGACTGGTTTGTTCTTTTCGAGGTAGTGGTAGCCTAGCGTGTTGGCCGCAAGCAGCGTGATCCAGCGATCTTGTGGTACGGCCAAACCCGCTGGGCCCTTGGGTTTCTTCGAAAACGGAAAACGAATCAACGCTTCGAAGATGTTGGCCTTAAAGCCGGCGGCTTGCTTTTGCGCAAACAAAAATAGATCGTCGTGAGTCCATTTCGCAGTTGTAAGTGCGCCATAGATTTCGTCGGGGGTGGCGCGCTTTAACGAGCTGAGTGTTTTGGTGCAGTGCTGTGAAGACATGGCGCAATTGTACCGCGCTCTGGACATCTCACGCGACGCGGCTGCGAAATTGAAGTTATCCTGTCGCTCGTAACTACCATCGCCGCCTGCAACGGTGGTCGCCGCGCGTTGCTAGCGCAAGCTACCGATATTTCGCTAGCGTGCGAACCACCCAAGGAAAGCGTACTCCTCACAAGCTAACACCGGGCGGCCGGCTGATGCCGTCGGAGCTTTTACGTTACAACAGTGATGTGCAAGGATTTGTTTTTAGCCCTGAAGTAGCCGAAGCGCGTAGCCGAGGCGCTGCGATCGTCGCGTTGGAATCAACGATCATTGCCCATGGCTTTGGGTATCCCGCCAACCTTGAGCTGGCACGCGAACTCGAACAAGAAGTTCGGCGCCACGGTGCAATACCTGCAACTATCGCTGTGGTCGCTGGCGTTGTGCACGTTGGTATCGACGACACCACGCTCGAAAATCTCGCGCGCGATGGTGGCAGCTTTCGCAAAGCCGGTGCTACTGATTTGGCCGTACACGTCGCGCGTGGCAACAACGCAGCAACCACGGTCAGTGCAACCGCGGTGATCGCTGCGGCCGCGGGTATTGCCGTGTTTGCCACCGGCGGCATTGGTGGCGTTCATCGTGGCAGTGATGGCGACATTTCGCACGACCTAGTCGCTGTGGCGCGCACTCCGTTGGCCATCATTTCGGCTGGCGCAAAAGCTATTCTAGATTTGCCTAAAACCGTCGAAGCGTTGGAGACCCTCGGCGTATTGGTGCTGGGCTTTGGCTGCAATGAGTTCCCAGCTTTTTACACCAGGGAATCAGGCGTTAACCTCGAACACCGTTGTGATGATGTGCAAGAACTCGCTGCGATCTTGCATACCCACTGGCACCAGTTTGCCGGCGGTGGCGCACTGGTTGCCAACCCGATTCCTGAAGCGGCAGCCTTGGCACCTGAGCCAATTGCTCAAGCTATTAGCGACGCTCTACGCGAAGCCGCCGAAGCCGGCATTGGCGGTAAAAAACTCACGCCATTTTTACTGCGACGCCTAGCAGAAATTACCCAAGGTCAATCCGTGGTTGCAAACCGCGCCCTGGCACTCAACAACGCGCGCCTCGGTGCG
>JAYWHS010000003.1:0-1884 GCA_043777635.1 Kofleriaceae bacterium
GGAGAAATTGGCGATCGCTCCAGTGGCTGCCATTAAGCTCAGCGTTGATCCTCCAGCGGCGGCTGCGCAATTTATTGTTTCAAGTTTCGCGCCCGATGAAGCATTCGGGCCACGGGTGATTCATCTAGGTTTTGGCTCCCATACTGTAACCGTGACCGCCCCAGGCTATGCCAGGACCACGGTGACCGTCGATGTGAAGAACAAAGCCGATCAGTTCATTTCGGTGTCACTTAAAAAACCAGGTGAATCGCCGACCCATGATCCCAATCAAGTGCCGTTGCCAGTTGGCGATACCGGGACCGGTCCAACGAATCAACCCACCGGCGATGCCGGCACTGGTACGGCGCAAAACTCCGGCGGTCAGCTCGGCCTGGGTGCCGATCGTTCGAGCATGAAGACAAGTCGCGTTCCGATGATTGTGGTTGGCGCTGGCGGCACGCTGGTGGTGATCGGTGGCATTTTGCATGCAACGTGGTTCAAGGCGGCGCGCGATAACTTAGTGCGGGCAGATGACGCGGACAATGCAACGCAATACAAAATTTGGTCCGATAAATTCGATACCCGCCGTGGTGTGGTGATCGGCACCTACGGCGTTGGGCTCGCAACGGTGATCACCGGTATGGTGCTCAAGTACACCGTGTTCAAAGGCAAAGAATCCTCCGTCACTCTTGGCGCCCGACTCCGTGACGGTGGTGGCTTGGTGACGCTGGGCTGGCGTCAATAGTATGGACAACACGATGATCTCGAATGCCGGGCTTTCGGGTGAACTATATTGTCCGAACTGCGAGCGGCAATTTAGTTCTGGAGATCGTTGTCCGCACGATGCAACCAAGTTGGTGCGGCTGGCTACCACCGTCGATCCGTTCTTAGGTAAAGAACTCGAAGGCCGCTACACCATCACTGAAAAGCTTGGCCAAGGTGGCATGGGCGCAGTGTATCGTGGCAACCAACATTCGGTTGGGCGCGACGTGGCCATCAAAGTCGTGACGCCAGCGTTGGTAAGCAACCCTGAAGTTATCAAGCGCTTTTTGCGCGAATGCAAACTATCGAGTCGGCTGTCGCATCCCAACGCCGTCGGAGTGTTGGATTTCGGGCAAACCAGCGACGGTATTTTCCTTTTGGTCATGGAGCTGGTGCAAGGCCGCACCCTTGAAGATGTGATTGAAAGCGAAAAGAAGCTCAAGCCAGAGCGAGTCATTCGCATCGGCATGCAGGTGTGCGACGCCCTCGAAGGTGCGCATGCGATAAAAATCATCCACCGCGATCTCAAACCTTCCAACGTAATGTTGATGTCCTCGGGCCGTGATCTGGTGAAAGTCTTAGACTTCGGGTTGGCCAAGTCATTAGCGCCTGATTCAACCCAATCCACCATGACCAATGCAGGTGTGTTGATGGGGACGCCGGCTTTTATGCCCCCGGAATTGGCTACTGGCCAAGAGTGCGACGGCCGAGCTGATTTGTATTCGCTTGGTTGCATGCTGTACTACATGGGCAGTGGTCGGCTGCCGTTCTATTCCGATTCGATTCATGAACTGGTAGCGATGCATGCCACCGATCCGGCACCACCGATGACCGGCGTGCCACGCTCCCTTGCTGCGGTGATCGATCGCATGTTGCTCAAGAGTCCGGTGGATCGTTACCAGACTGCAGCCGACAATCGCGAAGCACTTGAAGAGGCGCTGCTTGGGTTGCGTGAAAGTGTGGCCGTAGAAATACCAAAACCGGTCTCTGATACCCGGATTAGTCTTGGACCTTTTCCCGCAGCCGAGTCGCAGTTTGATTTCCTCAAAAGTGATCCCGAGATCGTAGCCTCAGCGGTGCCTCGGGCCATGACCGAAGGCAACACGGGGCGCAATCGCAAACCAGCCAACACGGCGGATACCC
>JAYWHS010000004.1:0-1882 GCA_043777635.1 Kofleriaceae bacterium
ATCCACCGCGCGATTGAGATCGACGAACATGCGCGAGAAACTACCGGCCAACAAAGGCACGTCGAGCTGCGCAGCTAGTAGCCGGGCGATATCCAGTGCGCCTGGATCCCAGCCGGCTTGCGATTGCAATACGTCGTCGGGCACCCCGAGGTCACATGTTGCTGGCACCGCCCACGCGGCGTGTTCACAAGACACAACGACGTCGATCATTTCACTGTAGCTTACGCGTCTGCGAGCGTCGTGGCGTAAATTGTGGCCAGGAAATCTTCGCGTGCGGCGCGTTGGCGGATGGCGTAGTCGACCCAGCTCGCAACGAAGTGCGCAACGTCGACGTAGTAGTGCGGGTCGTCGACACGTGAAAATCCAGTGAGCACGGCACGTTGGTAGCCGGTCGATTTTTTGTGCGAGGTCAGCAACTGCCAGTGGACCTGCGGTGCCTCGGCAATGATCCCGCACCCGAGCCAAAGCGCGATGTCGGTGGCGAGACCGTAGCCGCGCGGATCGGTTGGGCTGACCGTGCGGGGCAGGCTAGGTTTTAGCCAGGCACCAAGTGATGCCGCCGACGCCGCCGTAGCCACATCGGATAGTTCAACCTGATTGAGTTTCGCAAGCACCACCAACGCGGCGCAGCGTTCAGCTTGGGCGTGTACCAATGTTGAAAAGAGTGCTTGCGCGGTGGCTCGTGATGCGTCGCGTAGCGGGCCATCAACTGCTAACGGCAGCGCAGTCCAACTGCCGAACTCAATGGCCGTTACGCTGACGGCGGTGCTGGATGGCGGCGAAAATTCCATGGCAGGTCCAACATAATCGGAGCCAGGTACCACGCCAATACCGACGAAACCAAAATGGCGCCACAATGAAAAAGCACCACGTGCAGGCTATCCGCGATGCGGCAATGCAAGTGCATGCACAAGCCGGCCAAACTGCCAGTGGCCGCCCCAATCACCACTGCGACGGCTCGTCCGCCAACGGGATACACGCCGCGTAACAGAAAGCCAAAAATCATCGTCGGTAGCACCGCAATGCCAACGCTAACTTCCAAACATGCATGGCCGCGCAACGGCATGGTGCTCAGTGAAAACGAGCTAGGGCCGGCCGGATGAACCAAGGTATTGAGCAGCACCAGCACGACCGACGCGCTGACCGCGACCACGACCGCAGCGCGCCAACGGCCCATCACATTGCCGCTTGCCGGCACCATCACCAGCCATAACGGAATGGCGAGGCCGGCCAACCACATTGTACCCGCGCCAAGTTGCCAGGCTGTTGGCAGCTCGACCCAGTCGCGCCGTAAGCCGAGCAGGGCGACGACCACAATACTGTAGGTCATGCAGCCCAGCATGGTGACGCACCATTGCAACCAAGGGCGGCGTGGGCCGCGAGGCTGCAACTGCGTCAGTTCAGCTTCGAGTTGAGCTGAAAGGGCAGGCAGTTCGTTGATCGATTGAATTGGCGGTGTCTCGGCAGTCATGGCGTGCCAACCTTGAGCAGTTTGCGAAGCATTTCGTAGCCACGATGGGCCCGCACCTTCATTGCTCCGACGCTGGTGCCGGCAATGGCCGCCGCTTCGGCCACGGTTTTGCCGGAAAGTTTGGTGAGCACCACAGCTTCGCGTTGATTGGCAGGCAGGTGCTGTAACGCAGCCATGGCCGCGGCGGTTTGCTCGGGTGGTGGGCCATCGTCGGGCAGTTGGGCATCGGTTTGGCCACTTTGGTGTACCGGGATCTCTGGTAATTCGTCAGTCGCCGAAAGTGCTACTTTGGCGCGTTTACGGCGCCGTGCTTCATCCAAAAACGTTCGATGGGCGATGGAAAACATCCAAGGCATTGGGTCAGCACCGGCTACAAAAGCGGCCCGGGCACGGTGAACTTTGAGAAATGTG
>JAYWHS010000005.1:0-1879 GCA_043777635.1 Kofleriaceae bacterium
GTCGCAAACATCACCGCACCGTCGGAGCCATTCGCCGTTGGTCGCGACACGGTGATGAACATTCCAAAGATGGACCCAGCATGTACCTACAACGCACCGGGTGGCATGACCCAACGCGCCGATGCTGCGGTGCGCCTGAACGCCTTTACCGCTAGCTTCCGCAACAACTCGCAAACCACCATTTGCAAAGAGGATTTAACGGACGCGCTCACAAACATCGCCTTGCTACTCAAGGAAGTCATCGGCACGCCTTGCTTCGATGCCAAGCTCGCCGAGCCAACCGACTGCACCGTGTCGGACATCGCCAACTTTGGCGAAGCCAACGAAAGTGAAAAATTGATGTCGGCGTGTAACACTGGCAACACCAATGTTCCTTGTTGGCGCATCGCGACCGACACTACAAAATGTCCAGCGCCTGCAACTGGCCAAATCATCGTGTTCGAACGTGGTGGTGCAATCCCACCGTCTGGCACCGTCACCTCGGTAGCCTGCGCGACCCAGAAGTAGTCAGGCTGTTTTCGATACCAGGCGCGGGCAACCGCGCCTTTTTGCGTTTCGGGGCGACGCAATTGACTGAGCCGCCATCGCGTTAGCATTTGTGAGCTGCCCGTCGTTTTCGATTCCGGCACTAGGAGGCCGGTGTTAAACGAGTGAAGAAGTCCAGCTGCAAGGCGGAGTGCGAACCGGACCGGAGCATACTCATGTATGTGGACCGGAAGTGCAAACGACAATGCTGCAGATAGGCTCCTCAACCGTTTAACAACGGGCTCCTAGCGCGAGCCAAACATCTGAGTTAGGGTGCCCGCGTTGTCGACTACAGCTAAAGGCAAACCCTTCATCAGCGCCAACCAAGTAACCTTGGCGCGGCTGCTGCCAATGCCGTTGTTAAGTTGGTGGATTTACCAGGCCTTCGCGCCGGGTTCCGACACCAAGTTCTATTTGGCTGTGGCAATTATCGTCGGTACGCTTATTGGCTGCACCGACTTTGTCGACGGTTGGTTGGCGCGCAAGTACGGGCCAACCGTGCTCGGTGGCCTGCTTGACCCGATGGCCGACAAGGTCTTCATTGCGTTTGCATACACACCGTTTGCTGACGTCGGCTTGGTGCCGGCGTGGGCTTGCGCAGCCATGTTCGTGCGTGAGTTTTTCGTCACTGCCCTACGCTCCGCCTACGAGCAGCGCAACTTGAGCCTCAAGACCAGCTACTTGGGCAAAGCCAAGACCTGGACCCAAATGCAAGGCATTGGCGTGATGATGCTATTTCCGCTGCTGAGCTACCAAACCATGAGTTGGATCATGGCAATTGGGATCGCCACGCCACTCGCCGCTATGACGGCGCTGTACATCATCAAACGTAAATTCTGGCGTGGCGCACTGTGGATGAGCGCGTCGTTCATTGCGCTGCTGATCGTACACATGCAAAAAGATCCACGGCTTTCGATGAACGCCATCATGATTGGCGTGGTTGCAATCACCTGGATCAGCGGCATTGATTATTTGATGATGGGCTGGAAACAATTGCGTGGCCGGGGCGATTTTGGTCGCGCCGATGCTGTGCGCTTGATCGGCTCCATCGCGATGCCACTGTTGTTGTTTGCGGTATTGGTCCAAACTACCGCGCCAGCGTGGGCGGTATTTACGGTGTTATCGGTGGAGCTTGCGGTCGGCGGCCTCGACAACTTGTTATCGCATCATCATAAAGCCAGCGGTGCACTGCTGTGGGGCGCACGCGTGTTGGGTGTCAGTGCATTGCTGGGCGGCGCGTTGGTGCCAGCCTTGGCAAGCGCCGCCCCTGCCCTGGCCATCGCCGCCGCCGTGATCAGCACGTTGGGCGTGAGCTGGGAATTCTGGCGCGGCCGCGACTACTACATGGATGCAC
>JAYWHS010000006.1:0-6259 GCA_043777635.1 Kofleriaceae bacterium
TCGCCGGTATTTGCAGCCGTGGTGGATAACGCGATCGCGTTGGCGCATACAACGTTGTACTCGATGGTGCGGCATGTGTTGTTGCAGCCATCGTTACTCGCCGTGTTGCCGTCGTCGCAAACTTCGCGGCCAGCGATCACTCCGTCGCCGCACACTTCGGGCACAAACTCCGCACGCACAGTAAATGGACCTTGCTCCAGCACATTGAACGCTGCCACTGCGACCGTCACCGACGCTGCGCTGGTTACTTGGGTCACCAGCGGGCGATTGTTATCTGGCGAATCAATTTCGCAGCCGCGCTCGGTGGCCGGGTTGGCGCAGGTGGTGCGCAGCGAAACCGAGTGGGAGCCAGTGGACGTCACCGTGATCGTAAGGCGCCCCGGCGTCGGCGGTGTCACCCGAAACAGTGCCGTACGTGCTTGGCCGCCTTGACAGCTCGCGATGAAACCGTCGAGGGCCGTGCGGGTGTCACCGGTCAAGGTGCCACCAAGTGGCAGCGTGCGTGCTTGTGCACATGACGCTGCGACGTTTACAACTTGGCAATCGCCACGACAGGTATCGCCGTTGGCAGTATTGCCATCATCGCAGACCTCGCCGATTTCACCGAGGACCCCATCACCACACACCGGGTCTGGCAAGCAAGCGCCAAGCCCCGATGAGAATCGCAGCGCACAAAATTGCGACGCCGCACAATCACTATTCGACAAGCATGCTTCGACGCAGGTCAGCGGATCTTGGTCGCGAAAGCGGAAACAGTAGCCTTGGAAACCTTGCGCGTCCGCATTGCATGGCGTGGTCAACGTCGCGCCAGGTCCATCACAAACCGCGCCGAACCGGGCCGGGTCACCGAGGTTGATGGGTTCACAACGGCCGAACAACGAGCAACGGTGGGCCGCATCGCAGCCTGGATTGGCCGAGAACAAATTGCACGATGCGGTGCAGGTGTGGCTATCGGCCGAACAGATCAGCGGCGTGGTGCATGAGGTGGAGGCATCTTGCACGTCGCACGGTTCGTCGATGGCACCTTGTGATGAATGTAAACACAGGCCCTCGGTCGGCTGCGGCCCACCTTGTTTACAAACCCGACCTGGGCCGCATGCATTGGCCCGCTGCGGATTGCACTGATCGTAGCAGGCTCCGGCAAATCCATTTTCAAGTTGCGGTACACAAGCTTGGTCGCTTAAACATCCGCCGTTATCAAGATCACACTGCGGTGGCACGCACTGCAAATTGCTTGGCTCGCAAACTTGCAGGACTTCATTGGGGCAATCCGCTAAGGTCGCACAGCGATCTGTGGTCGGCGTAGTGTCAAACGCCGTGGCCGCCACGCGCATGCATTGGCCATTGGGTACAATGGTTGTTTGATTAGCATCGTCGACGACAACTTGCTGGAGCTGCGCTTGAAACGTGCCGGCGAAAATCGATTCAAGTGGATCCACTACGGTGGTTAACAACACACTGCCGCGTTGTTGAAACGCTAGGACCTTCAGCGTTTCGCCGTTAACGCCCTGGGTTGGTTCAGCGATAAAAATGCAATGCTGACACGTCGCGATTTCGTTGTTCGGTGCCAGCCCAAGATCAAATGTGCCAGTGGTGAGCGCCGGCAGGCCCTCCGTCGACGAATCGTAAAGTTCCAATACTAACAAGTGGCCCTTGGGTGCGCCTTGGATGATCGGATAGCGCAGCCCGGTGAGTTGGCCAAACGTATTAAATTGGATAAACGGCTCGCCAAGTTCGAGTAGCGCGCATGGATCAGCGTCGGGGACCACGGCCGCAGCGTCGGGCGTGAACCCTTGGTTGTCGCCGCAGCCGAGGGCCAGGGTAGCGACCAAAATGAACGAAGCTACATGAAACGCCGTGAGCCCTAGGGCATCCATACCGCGTAGCGCCGCAGCGCGAATTTTGAAATCAGCAAGCATCGCTACTGCTACCAAACAACTGCGCGGCTGTCGTGCTATTGCTCAGGCTTATTCCGCTGCGGCGGCAGTGCAGCCTCTGCGCCGGGCTGCATTGAGCTGGTGCTTGCACGGCCCGAGCATCGGCACGCCGGTGGTTTTTACTTTTTACAAGTCGAGCTGTAGATCTCAATCCAGGTCTTGCCGTCCATCGTCATCTCGCCGCGCATTTGCAGCTCTTTGCCTTTGTTCGACACTGCGTCGACGTGGCGCATTTTCACTTTGGTCGGCATGCCAGGCATCGCGACCGCAGCTTTGGCTTCACCTTCCCAGGTCAGCGCCCATTTGTCGGCCATGCCGTGGTCAATCGCGAGCGCCGTGTCGGTTTCTTGGCCGCCCATGTTGTCGAACATCACCCGCGTGAATTTTTTATCGACTTGATTAAACGTTGTGTACGTCACGAACTTGTAGCGTTGTTTGCCCATCATGCCGTCGTACGTGGTTTGCATCCACCAACCTTCGAGATCGACTTTGTTGGTGATCTTCGCGGTGTTCTTGATGCTGGTTTTGCCATCCATCGAAACGGTGCCGGTACAATTCCACTTGCCCGCCAGGCCGCTCGCGAGTTCCTTCAGTTCGGCTGCTGGTGTTGGTTTGGTAGGTGGCGGCACCACCGGCATGGCCGGCGTTGGCGCTGGGAGTTTAATGGGTGCGCCCGCCGCCGGTACCGCAGCTTTGGTAGTCGCTGGTCCTGCGGCTGTTGGTGGTGGCGTCGCCGGTTTGTCGGTGCCAGCCAACGCTGGAGCCGTCAAACACAACAGCGACGTGATCATGGTGAAACGCGTTACGTTCATAAAAGTCCTTGAAAAATGAAGTTGCCGCAGTCTCGCACGGGCGCGCCGGGCGCTTGGCCGTGACGCCGCAAAAACGCTTCGGCGATCGGCCTAACGCGGCCAGTTGTCAATTCGCAAAGGCCATGCAATCCTGCACGTGGAAGCGCTTTCGCGACTGGTGTGCGGCTCGGTCTTCAAAACCGATGGAGCTCTGAGTGATCAGCGGCTCGGCGAGTTCGATTCTCGTGCGCTTCCGATGATTTTCTCAACGCTGAGAAGGTAGTGAGAGAAAAATGCAAATGTTGAACATTGCTGGCTAGGATTGGCAAAAAGCGACTGGTTTGCCATACCTTTGCCACAGGCCATGCCGCGCAAGCCTAGGACCAATGCTTCACTCGCAGACCGTGCGGCAAAGTACGTTGTTACCTACGTTGAGGTTCGGAACGAGTATATGCGATTGAAGAATGTCGCCAAGCGCCATGGTGCTTCTTCGCTCAGAGCAAGTATTCGACTTGCGCGACTGTTCTTGTTGTTTGGCCCTAATCCACCGACGCTGCTGAAGTTGCGATATTGGATAGCCGCCAAAGACGCAAGCGCCAAAGAGTTGCAGCGGATGCCGGAGCCGGAGTTGAAACTCCTGCTCAAGCTTGAACAAGAAACGGTCCCTGGACAAGCCGAGGTTCGCGCGAAAAAGTTACTGGGAGCCTACGAAGAAATTAAGCGGCTCGTCTTCGACGTTAATGATCGTCCGACTCGCTTCCCGATATCACTGTCGAAGCTTTTTCGAAAGAATCCTCCGCATGAGGCGCAACTTCGAAAGTGGATCAATGAGACTTGTGAGATTCGGAATTCGCGATGGGGCGATTTGTACAAAGGACCTCGTGTCGTTCGCTTATATGCGCGATTGCTATCGAGCTTAGCGAGGTTGCCGACGGTGAAGAAGCGCTGGCCCCAATTCCTAGCCGATGCGAGTCGGGTGAGCGGAGCGTCCGGTGCGGATATTGTCGAGGACGAGCTGCACAATACTTTGCTCAAACAAGACTTGGATTTGCTTAAGGTAAAGAACGTCGAGCAATTTGCGGCCGTGATCATGATCCCGAAAGCCGCGCCAAATGGGCCACTTGACGCGATCGTTAATTATTTGGAGCGGCTGAAATGCTTTGGCACTTCCAGCACTATTCGCCGCCACTTGAGTAAGAAATGGCCTCATCCTGAAAAGTCCTGGGTTCAGCAAAAGGAGATGCGAAGAGCGGGGCACCGCTGACCGCACTCGTCTCGGTAAATAATCACGAAATTTGGGATGCGGCGACATTCGATAGCAGTCGCTAGTGTTCGTGAATGCCAAACGCAAAAAAAAATGGAATACCAAAGTTTTTAACTGTCCAAGAGGTTGCCGAAATTGCCAGAGCGCCGATAAGTACCGTGCGCTACTGGATTTTCGTTGGGAAGCTTGCTGCTCGAAAAGTAGGCAGACGAAAGTTGATACGAGAGTCGGATGTGCTGGCGCTGATGGGCATGCCTACGGCTGAGCGAAAGGTCGTGCAGTCGTGAACCCGACCGTTAACGTCAGCGAAAAAGTGGAGACGTTCGGGCAACTTACTGTTGCCGTGCGACAAAAACTGATTAAACGCTATACCGCATGCTTTGTTGCCCAACAGCAACCGACGTTTCATCGATATATGTGGCGAATGTGGCTGTTGGAGAAAGAGAAGAAAACCGAACGACCGAGACGGCTCAATGGTTGGTGGATTGAGCAACATCTGCTGGGAAAATTTCTTGTCGCGCCGCGATGGACCCTCGCAGAGCTCTATCGTTTTGCCGTTGTTGACCTGGACTACCCGCTGGTCTCACCTTTCGACGTTTCCGCTCGGATGACTTACGAGCAGGCCCAGCACGCCGCAGCTGACGAGTTTGTTCATCGCGTTCAGTCTGTTGCGCGTGCGGTTAAGCCAGCCAAATGTCTATACGTCCGCTCGTCCTCTAGCCATGGGCTGCATCTCTACCTGTTTTTCGACAAGGCGTATTCGGCAAACGCCATCAGGGCCGTTTTGATTGCCCGGTTGAAGACGCACGGAATTGAGGTCAAGCCTGGCCTCGTGGAAATCTGGCCCAACAACAGCGCACTACGATTGCCATTCGGCAAGCAAAGCCACGTCGTTTCGGCCAAAACGCTGAAAGTCAAATTTCCAAACCAACGCGGCAGTAAACAGTACCGCGATACGAAGTCAGACATACTGTATTCCGTAGACTTCGCCAAGCAGCACGCGGTTTCTCTACGTGTGCTAGGAAGTGGTGTCGCACATATTAGTAGTAATAATTATACTCTCCCCATTATGCCTGCTACGCGTTGCACAACAGCTCCACCAAGTGTGAAGCCACCGCCTCAATCATCCAGATTGTCGACGCGCAATCCAAGCTTTTGGGCTGAGATCGAAGCGAGCCGCAATGGGATCACTGGATATGGTCAACGCTACCAAGAAGGTAGCCTTCAGTTTTACAACTTCGTTAAAAGATTTTCTCCAGCAGACGCCTTGAAGAAGTACGAGGACTGGCTTCGCACCGGCGATCACAAAAGCAAGGACCTCGAAAGCGATCACGAAGGTACCATTCAACGCATGCTTCGCGATGCTCGCGCTTCCGTTCCAAAATTGGCAGGTGGAGTTCGGGCGAAGACGGTCAGCCTTTCGAAGGAAGTCGAAAGACTGCGCGAACGCCCCCGGTGGCGCGATCGGCTCAATGCCGAATTGATAGAATCTGATCGAACGTTGATCGCGCGTATCGGCAAGGCGAATTCATGGATGAAGAAACCCGCAGAAACACTGTTGGGCATCTTCCGGCTGCTGAGGCGCAAGCACGGCGGTGACTTCTGCATGTCCATGTGTTCAAGGACTTTGCAGCGAATCGCGGGTGGTCGCAGTCGCAGAGTACGGCCGAATGATTGGCCCGAGAGGTATTGGAAACAAGCGCCGTACCGGAAACTTTTAGCCTGGTTCGATCAGCAAAATATTGTTTCTATGGCCGCTGGATACAAGCCCGCCGTGCATTGCCGGCTTTATTTCATCCACCCTGCCAAAGCCCAAGGTGAACCAGAAGGACTTTAGCCCAATATTCGCTTACCGCACCGCATACGTCTTGTGCATGCACAAGCACGCCCAAGCATGAACAACGTGAAAAATGGCCAATCCGTGGTTTGCGGTTGCGTTTGCTGCGCGTAGCGGGAGAAGATCGTTGTGCATAAGCACGGAGCGAAGCGCACCACATGAAACAACGAGCAACGCGAGGTAACACACCCAGACTGCGCAAGCCGCTGCTTGCCAAAAAAGCGCGATGGTATGCAAGCCGGGGCTACACGTTGACAGCGATTGCGCGGATCCTCGGTGTGCGGAAACAAACGGTGATGACGTGGTGCCCCAAAAGGCATCATGGCGCTGCACATTTGCGTCGGCTAGCAACGCGGTTGAGCCGCTTGCACCTCAGCCAATATGACGATGTTCTTGCGCTGGCGTCGAGCATGCGCGACCGCTTCGCAAG
>JAYWHS010000007.1:0-1878 GCA_043777635.1 Kofleriaceae bacterium
CGCGCTACAAATTGGCCTCACCGCAACCCCGGTTAGCCTCATCGATCGCGACACCTTTGGCTTGTTTGGTTGCGACGGCAACAACCCAACCGCCAACTATGAATACCAACAAGCCATCGAAGCCAATCCGCCATATCTGGTGCCGTTTCGGGTATGGCGCGTGCAAAGCGAATTCCGTCGAGCCGGCATCCATTTTGCCGACTTAACCGATGCGCAAAAAGCCGAAGCAGAACAACAGCTCCAAGATCCCGAAGACCTCGACTACACCGCCGCAGATCTCGACAACACGCTCTTCAACGACGACACCACCAGCAAAAACTGGAAAGCCCTCATGGACCACGGCATCAAAAATGCTGCTGGCTCCACGCTTGGTAAAACCATTGTATTTGCCCGCAAGCACGTGCACGCCGAGCACCTCCTCAAAATCTTCAATCGTGATTACCCGCAATACGGCAGCAACTTTTGCCAAATCATCGATAACACCATCAACTACGCTGAAGCACTGATCGACGATTTCAAAGACAACGACGCCGCCAAAGCCCGGCCACTGACCATCGCTATCTCCGTCGACATGCTCGACACCGGCATTGATGTGCCTGAAGTCGTCAACTTGGTATTCGCCAAACCAGTAAAGTCCTTTGTCAAATTCTGGCAAATGATCGGCCGTGGCACGCGCCTATGCAAAAACCTGTTTGGCCCCGGCCAGCACAAAACCGAATTTGTCATCATCGATCACTTCGACAACTTTGATTATTTCGGCACCGAGTACCAAGCGCCCAGCAACAAACTCACCAAGTCACTGTTGCAAAAACTGTTTGAAACCCGCATCGAACTAGCCCAGGCCTGCCTCGATAAAATGGACGAAGCCGGGTTTAACACTGCCACTGCCTTATTGCTGTCTGACATCAAAGCCACCATTGCCACCAACGCCCTTGAAACCCGTGGTGCCGTACAAGCCGACCTGCAACGCCTCGCCGATGGCGACCACCTTGCCAACTTTGCCCCGGCCACCAAACACGATTTGCTCAACATCGTGGCACCACTACAACGTTGGCGCACTACCACCGTGCACGACGAATCCAACGAAGCCGCCTATCGTTTTGACTTGCTCACCACACGCTTGCAACTTGAACTAGTGCGCGACGGTGCCCAAGCTCAAGCTGTGCTCGATTTACGCCCACGCGTTGAAGAGTGCGTTGAGCTGCTACCCAAAAATCAAAACCAAATCAAAGCCCACGCTGCAACCATTCGCCAAGTGCAATCGCGCAGCTTTTGGGATGTTGCCAACCTCGCCGATATCGAAGCTGTGCGCATCGATTTGCGCGGTGTCATGCGCCATCAAGTAGCGCCACGCGCCGGCCGGCCTGCGCCGCTGTACATCGATATCACCGACATCAACGTCTCCGTCGAAGCCCACATCCCCAACCTCGAAGGCCTCGAACTCGTCGAATATCAGCGCCGGGTCCGCGGAGTGATCGATGGCCACTTGGCTACCGACCCAGTCATCGCCCGCATTCGCACTGGCAAAAGCGTCACCAACGAAGATCTCGAAAGCCTCGCCAACCGCGTGCTCACCCTCGATGACAAAGCCAATGTCAAACATTTGGCCGGCCGTGATCCACAAACCCGCCGGTCCTTGCTTGCAGTCTTTCGTAGCCTGGTTGGCCGCGACGCCGAGCAAGTACAACAAGCCTTTGAAGGTTTTAGCCGCAAGCACACTCGCACTCTCACTGCGCAACAACTCAACTTTCTGCAAATCTTGCAAAAACACATTGCCGATCACGGCGGTATCGAAATCGAGCGGCTCTACGAAGCACCCTTTACCAACCTGCACGCCGAAGGCATTGATGGTGTGTTCAAAGATGAATCTATCATCGG
>JAYWHS010000008.1:0-6248 GCA_043777635.1 Kofleriaceae bacterium
GTCGCGGCGTAAGCCGAGGGTGGCCGCAAACTCAGCGCGTGCCAAATCAAAGTCTCCTGCGTACGCTGCGATGAGACCCGCAAAATAGTGCAACGTGACATCGGCCGGCCATCCCGACAACGCTAAACGCAGCGCGGTTGTCGCTTCTGGCACTTGCTTGCGGTGCAGCAGTGCAGCAATCAGTGTTACCCGCAGCGCAAGTTGTCGAGGCGCGACCACCACGCCGGCTTTGGCCAAGGTGGTTGCGATCTCATAGTTGCCCTCGGCGTATGCAATGGCGGCCCGCGCTTGCTCCACCGCACCCCGCATGGACGTATTGCCCACCACGTTTTTATCACGAGCCAGGGTTTGATACAGCGCGTCGGCTTCTCCAAACCTGCCCAGCGCGAAAAGCAGCTGCGCCCGATAATGCGCCACGATTGAAATCGCCGCAGGATTCGCAGTGCCAGCCCGACCGAGCGCCCCTAACTGTTCATCCGGTTCGTTGGTTTGTCCAAAGTTTGCAGCCAAGCGCAACCACACCACCAAATCAGCTGGGCGCTTCACGATAATCTGCTGGAGTTGCGCTCGCGCATCAAGCCAGCGACCGCTCGCAGAGTACGCGCCAGCGAGGTCACTTTTCACCTCAAGATCATCTGGCACTTGCGCTGCCACGCGCTGCAATCCGGTGATGTACGCGGCCGCATCGCCCCGAGTCGCGGCCATCAAGGCCAGCAAGCGCAGGGTCGGCACATGCGTCGGCTTGACGTCGATAACAATGTCGAGCTGTTGCTGTGCCAACTGCGCAGCACCTGCGTGCCAGGCCGCGTCGCCAAGGTCAAAACGCACATCGATATCCCACGGCTGCGCGATCACCAGCGCTCGCAGCAACTCCATGGCATCCCGGTATTTGCCACTGCGTCGAGCAAAAGCCGCAGCGCCCCGCAATGCGGCAGGATAACCGGCGCGCAAATCCGTTGCGTACGCAAATTTGCCCCCAGCCTTCGCAGCCAGGCCGGCTGCTGATTTTGGCAGCAGTGCCATGCGCGTCCACAACTCACCAAGTAAACGTTGACCTTCCACTAACGTCGGCGCCACGAATACCGCCTTTTTCAAATCGCGTTCGGCTGCGACAAAATCTACCGGCCCAAGCGCACCAGTTACATTACCCAATCCACGGCCGAGCAGCGTGACCGCGTAGATGTCCAACGCCAGCTTGCGTTCAAATCCCAATGCAATTGCTGGAGTTATTGGGCCAAGCAACGACCATGGCGGGGCTGCTGCGGTAGTCCAAAGTTCGGTCGCAATTTCACCCAGCATGCGATGAAACTCTGGCATTGGCCCTTGCCGTGAAGTCTCAGCAATTACCCTAGGGCCGGTTGTACCGACGTGCCACAGCGTCGCTCCAACGCGAAGCTCCCAGTTGGGACGTTCGGCATATCCGGTGATCACCAACTCGGCCTGATGCGCCGCTGCAAATGCAGCGACACTGGTGGCGGTTTCATCTACCCGCGTGGCAGGCACCACCAGCGCATCGTATGCTGGCATCAAGTGCAGTAGGGTTTCAGTTTTTTCAGCGAATTCAAATGGTGCACCAGCCACTACCCAATCGAGCGCCTTGGCCTCCGAATGGTTGGCAAATGGCGCAACGGCAAATCGCAGGGGTGGTTTTGCCAGCGGCGGCAGCACCTCATTGCTTTGGGCAAATCCCAGCTTGGCGCGAGCCCCGAAAAATAAAAAAAACAAGACCACTAGCCAGGCCCAAACTGTGCAAATTCGCGATTCCCGGCTGTGTTGTAGCAAACCAGCACCCATGGTTCCATTGTACACTAGACTCAGTGACATCCGTGCCTCGGTCCTCAACACGTCGACGCTCGCTGCGCAGGTTTTCGATCCTGCGCTTGCTTTTCCTGTTGTTGGTGTACGGATTATCGCTGGCCGCCGCTGGCGTTTACTATGCAGTCGTCACGGTCAATCGCGACCTGCCGGCCGACCTTTCGGCGTTGCTCGATTATCAGCCGAGCCGTAAGAGTTTGGTGTTTTCCGCCGACGGCGAAAAAGTTGGCCAATTCGCGCTGGAAAATCGTAAAATTGTTGCGCTCGAACGCATGCCGCCGCACTTGCCCGCGGCGTTTTTGTCGGCTGAAGACCGCCGATTTTACCAACACGGCGGGTTCGATATCGTTGGCATCGCCCGAGCTGCAATCAAGAATTTTCGTTCTGATGGAGTCAAGCAAGGTGGTTCGACACTGACCCAGCAAATCATTAAACAAACCCTGCTGGCCAACGACGAGGAGATCAACACCGACGGGCTAACCGCAGCGGAAATCACGAAAGCCAAAAAGCGCGCCAAGTACCAACGCAAAATCAAGGAGTTAATTTTAGCCGTTCGCGTTGAGCGCGAACTATCGAAAGCCGAAATTCTGTCGATCTATCTCAATCACGTTTTCCTCGGCCGCGCATACGGCGTGGCGGCTGCGGCTGAAGTGTTTTTTGGCAAAGATGTCGCAAATTTAACCATCGCGGAGTCGGCACTGCTGGCCGGGTTGGTGGCCTCGCCCAGCACATACTCGCCAACCGCCAACATGACCTTGGCTCGCGAGCGTCAGCTCTACGTATTGGGACATATGGTTGAAGACGGCTACATCAGCCAAACCCAATACCTCGAGGCTAAAGCCGAGCCCCTCGCGCTCATCGGTGAATCCGACATCAACAAAATCGCGTCGCCAAGCTTTGTTGAGCATCTGCGTCGAACCGCGCAAGACCGTTACGGCGCCGATCGAGTGTTTCACGGTGGCTTGCGTTTCTACACCACCGTTGACACTCGACTCCAAGCGATTGCCGAATCCGCAGTCCACAACGGGCTCCAAAACCTCGACCGTCGGCTAGGCTTTCGTGGCCCAATCGGGCATCTCGATGAAAACACCCGCAGGTCATGGGTAAAGCCACGCGCAATCGGCTCAGCCGAAGGGCTCAGTGAGGCAGTGCCGGTCGAAGACCTGCAGCCAGCGACGCGTTACGCCGCAGTTGTCAAAGAGCTCACACGAAGCGGCGGAATTCAAGTCGAGCTCGGTGCCAGTAACCTGCCGCTGGTCGATGTCGATGCCAAAGCTATTCGCGCCTGGCGCAGCCCGATCGACAAAAAGACCGCCGTTGTAGTTGGCGACGTCCTGCCGGTTACCCTACATGCGGATGGCAATGCGGCGATATTAACCCAACGGCCGAACGTGCAAGCCGCCATGGTGGTACTCGACCAACATACCGGCCGGGTCGTCGCGATGGTCGGCGGTTATGATTGGGCATCGAGTCAATTCAACCGCGCAACCCAAGCGCGACGGCAAGTGGGCTCATCGATTAAGCCGTTCATTTACGGCGCAGCCATCGCCGCTGGCCGAACCGTCGTCGATGTGATGGTCGATGGGCCGCAAGCGGTACCAACCGCAACAGGTATTTGGTCGCCATCGAATTACGACAACAAATTTGTTGGTTCGGTGACCATTCAAAACGCCTTGGCGCAAAGCCTCAACACTATTTCGGTGCAGTTTGTGGTTGCGGTCGGTGTCGACCGCATCATTGAAGTGATGCGTGGCTTTGGCATTACCTCGGCGATCCCTCGGCATGTTTCGCTTGCGTTGGGCACACCTGACATCACGTTGCTTGAAATGGCAGCGGGCTACGCTGGCATCGCCGTCGGCGGTCGCCAGATAACGCCACGATTTTTCGACCTGGTGACCGACAGTGATGGCAACATCGTCGACGACTTTCGCAAACCGGCACTCGGCCAGCAGGTGTTCTCGCCAGAGGTTGCATATGTGCTTACATATCTAATGAAGGGCGTGGTGTCGCGCGGCACTGCGAAAGGCGCGCTCGTGCTGGGCCGGCCTGCCGCCGGCAAGACCGGTACGTCCGCCAATTTTCGCGACGTCTGGTTCATCGGATTTACCAACGACTTGCTCGCTGCGGTCTGGATCGGGCGCGATGATTCGACGCCGATTGGTGACAAAATTACCGGCGGTGGTGCAGCCGTACCGATGTGGGTAGATTTCATGACCAAAGGCCACCCGGCCACGCCCGTGAAAGACTTTCCGGTGCCGGCCGGCATTACCTTTGAGCGGGGCGATCCATGGAGTGGCAATCCTACTGGGCCAAGCCCGGACGCCCAGTGGGTGCCGTTTGTTCGCGGTACGGTACCTAAACGATTCCTAACAAATCGAACGATTCGCAGTTTCGACGATGTGACAGCGGCACCTGCTGTTCGTTAGTCCTTCGCCCGCAATCGCACCTATGGTACCAATGCTCAGCATGTTGCGTTTTCTGTTACCTGTGAGCGTCGTTTTATTTGTTCATTGCAGCGACACAGCGCCAAGCGCCGATGCGCCGCCCGCAGTCGATGCGCCGCCGTCGGCAGTTTGTTTAGAAGCCAACGACCATTCGGATTTGGCCTGGATTCAAGATAAAATCTTCACGCCAAGCTGCTCCGGTTTTTCCGCCTGCCACAAAGGAGCAGCGCGCGAGGCTGGTGGACTCAATTTAGAAGCTGGCAACAGCCGCACCAACATGGTTGGTAAAGCCTCGGGTTTGTTTCCGCAATTTCAACTAGTGAAGCCTAACGATGCCGCCAACAGTTATCTAATGATTGTAACCGGTCACGTTGCTGGGCCGATCAACGAAGCCAAAGGTGGCCGGATGCCTTTCAACAGCGCAAAACTGTGCAATGAAAAGCTACGCGCCATGGAACGCTGGATCGCTGCGGGCGCGCTAGCAAATTAGGCTGGGCGCGTTGGGGCAAGCCTATCATTTCCATCTTTCGAACTACATTGAGAATCAGCGCACGGCCGCGTTGACCGAAAATTGCACTGCTTTGATCACAATGCTGGGGCATTGCTCACATGATCTCGGGATCTTGCGGCACTTTTCGCACCAGACCGCAGTTAAATTGTTGGGATCTGGCCGGGTCGTTCACTTGACCCAGCTAGCTAAACGTCGGTACAACCCACCGCACGCTACGCTAGTTTTGCGTAGCTCGGGTCGGGCACTGAGATCTTAGAGTACACGAGGCATCCATGAGCTGGCTAAGCAACGTATTCCACAAGGGCGGACCTTTTTTCATTATCAACACGTTCTTGTTGGCGATCGTACTCGCCATCATCGTTGAGCGTGCGATTTACTTTTTGGGTAAGGGCCATCTAAACGCCAAAGCGTTTCTTGAGAACCTGCGCAAATTACTCTCCGCCAACAATGTCGATCGCGCTAAAAAGCTGTGCGATGCCACCCAAGCACCGGTTGCGCGGGTTGCTAAAGCAGCACTTAATCGCGTGCATCGCGGTGAAGCCGCGGTTGCCCAAGCCATGGAAGAGACCATGACTGACACGCTGCCAGAAGTGAAAACTCGCATCGGTGCGCTGTGGTCGATGGCCAACATTTGCACTCTGGTCGGTTTGCTCGGCACGATTACCGGTCTGATTGCAACCTTCTCGGCGATCGCCAACGTTGACCCTTCGCAGAAGCAAGCAAAGCTATCTGACGGTATTGCCGAAGCTATGTACAACACCGCGTTCGGTCTTGGCATTGCTCTCATCTGCATGATTGGCCACTTGTTGCTCTCAGGCGCAATGAAGAAGGTTGTGTCGGATCTCGAAGCGTTCACGCTGCGGTTTGAAAACCTGTTGGCTGAAGGTGGCGCAGCTGCCGGAGCACAACGTGCGCCTGCAGCAGCGACTGACGACGAATCGATTTCAGCCTAATTTAGCAACGTTTTACGTCGAGGGCCGCTTTGGATTTTTCATCCCACAGAGTTCACTCCAAGATGCGTACTGCGGTACGCCGGCGTGAAGATCAGATCGAATCCGACGAGATGGAAAGCGGCGAGCTTAACCTCGTCCCGTATCTCGATATCGTGACCAATCTGATGTTGGTGTTCTTGTCAGCTGTGAGCTCAGGAATTATCTTTTCGCAGATCAATACGACCCTTCCTGATTCAGCGGCCGCCTCGACCGCGAGCACGCAAAAGCCCGAAGACAAACCGGAAGACCAGCCGCTTAAGTTGGTATTATCGATCACGCGCGACCAAGTAATCTTGTGGTCAATTACCGGACTCGAAGGCACATTGCCACTTCCTAAAGCCACGTTCAAACGTTCGGGTCGCATCAGTGACCAATGCGACGGTGGCTACATGTGCGAAAGCGGCAGCTGCGATATCGCATCGAGTAAATGCGTTGCCTCTAAAGAAGTTGACGTCCCGGTGTTTCAATATCGCGACATCAATAAAG
>JAYWHS010000009.1:0-1875 GCA_043777635.1 Kofleriaceae bacterium
ATCTTCTCAGTCAGGTTTGATTCCGAAGAATCACCTTGAAAGAGTTCTGTGAATAAAACTCACATCTTCTCTACTTGCTATCCAGTTTTCAGAGACCGACCAGCCGGCGACGTTTCGCCTTCTGTTTCCTCAGCGGTGTTCGCCGAGGGAGACGACTTATACAGAGCAGGGGCGGCTACGTCAACTCGCAACACACGTTTTTCTGTAAAGGATCGTAAAGACTGTGGAAGTTGTTGAGATCAATGTGATTTCCGAACCACTTTTTTTGATCATTTTTGCACTGTAAATTTTGGGGCTTGCGAAATGGGGGTAAATTCGCCTCTGTTCGATATTCGGATGAGCGTGAACGGGTCGAATTTTGGCAGCCCAAGCCGGCAAAACTGACGACTATTGACAGTCCGGGGGGATCTGTCCGTAGATAGCCGCGTGAAAACCAACCTAATCCCGTTACTTTCTATTTCTTTGTTGGCTGCTGCCTGTGGTGGTGACAAAAAAGCTGGTGATGGCGGCAAAAAAGCCGTCACCACCAGCCCAGATTCGAAGAGCGCGAAAGCGCCGCCAGACCCAGATGTGGCGCTCATCGCTGAAGCCAAAGCCTTCGCGCTGCAAACCGATCGTGAACTGATGCGCTTGAATATCGCTGCATCCCAAGCCGAATGGGACAAACAAACCGACATCACCGACGCCCATGAACAAGTAGCCGCCAAGGCCGGGGCAGAAGTGGCGAGCTACATCACCAAACAAATCAAACAAGCGCGCCGGTTCGAAAAGGTGCTCGGCGAGCTCGACGCCGAATCGCAACGGTTGCTGTTGTTGCTCAAGGTTGCGGGGCAACCGGCGCCGGACGACAAAGCCATGGCCGACGAGCTGGCCAAAGTGACGACCGAGATGGATGCGTTGTATGGCAAAGGCAAAGTCTGCGACGCCAAGGGCAAGAACTGCAAAGACCTCGGCAAGCTCGAAGATATTTTGGCCCAAAGCCGCAAACCAGCGGAGTTATTAGCAGCGTGGCAAGGCTGGCATGAATCGACTGGACGTTCCGTGCGCGACCGATATATCCGCTTTGTCGAGCTGGCAAACAACGGGGCCAAAGGTATCGGCTTCGACGATGTCGGAGCGATGTGGCGCTCTGGCTACGATATGTCACCGGATGCGTTTGCGGCAGAAACCGATCGGCTGTGGGGCCAAGTAAAACCTCTGTACGACCAACTGCATTGTTATATGCGGCGCAACCTCAGCACCAAGTATGGCGAAAAATTGGTTTCGACCAAGGGGCCAATTCCTGCGCACTTGCTCGGCAATATGTGGGCGCAGTCGTGGGGCAATTTGTACAACGACGTGGAGCCGTACAAAGGGGTTTCAAAAATCGATGTATCCGATGCGTTAGCCAAGCAAGGCTATGACGCCAAGAAGATGTCAAAATCGGCCGAGTCGTTTTTTGTTTCGCTCGGTATGGACCCATTACCGACGACGTTTTGGGAACGCTCGATGTTTGCAAAACCCGAAGGCAAAGAAGCGGTGTGCCATGCCAGCGCGTGGGACGTAACCTTCGCCGACGATTTACGTGTGAAAGTGTGCCTCAAGCCGACCCACGAGGACTTGGTGACGATTCACCATGAGCTCGGTCACAATTATTATTACCACTACTATTACAAGATGCCGATGTTGTTCCAACAAGGCGCGAACGACGGATTTCATGAAGCGATCGGCGACACGATTGCGCTGTCGATGACGCCGGACTATCTCAAGCAAGTGGGCCTGCTCACCGACGTGGTGAAGAACGACAAGGCAACGATCAATCAGCAGATGCATACCGCGCTTGAAAAAATCGCGTTTTTGCCGTTTGGCTTAGTCGTTGACCGTTGGCGCTGGGAT
>JAYWHS010000010.1:0-1874 GCA_043777635.1 Kofleriaceae bacterium
GGTAAAACCCGAAGCCGTGTCGCGACTTCAGCCGGTAGCTCGCGGACCGTTTCGGGATCCGCCACCGCCGACGCAACATCGAGCAAAGGCAGGCGCAAGGCTTTCTTCATTGCGCTATACAACGCGGCTTCGTTGATGTGGGCTTCGCGGACCAACGCCACCACCATCGGGGACTTACTCGATTTACCTAGCCGATTGGCAGCCGACTTGCTGATCAGCCCGGCCTCGACTGCTATTTCAGTAACGGTTTTGGTCACAATGGGTTGGTTGTGTTGTGCACGCGGCAGGAGTCGAACCTGCGACCTATGGCTTCGGAGGCCAACGCTCTATCCAACTGAGCTACGCGTGCGCCCCCTGTTTCTACCTGGTCACGGGGCGACCGCGCAAGTCCACAGCGCCGACACAAAAGCGGCAGGCGTCGATTGTGGAGTGCAGACTGCCAGCGTAGCTTTTAGCTATGGCTATCGATTACGTGCTGGGCGTGCAATGCGAAGCCAAGCAGACTCTTGGCGTAGAGCGCTTGGTAACGTTGCACCGCACTCGGATTATTGCGCGTGCGGCCCTGACCCAAGCTCGCGCCGGCGGCGATCAACGGGCGCCGGAGGATATTTCGCTGGCTGTCGCCACAAATATGGTCAGCGGTGCGCCGGCCGCTAGCACCACGATTGCCGGGCTTATGGCGCGCAGCGCCGCACTTGATGCTTACGGTGACGAATGTCGAACCTGCCCTGCCGCACCGCATGGTGCAGAGTTTGGTTGCCATCAGCGGATCAACTATCCAATCGCTGAAGATGCAGAAGCTTGGCTGATGTCGCGGTTGCCGAAATCTCTCGACAGTGCGGCCGGTGCGCTGTTGGTTCGTGGCATGCAAGAATTTACCTGGGACGGCGCGCCGGTGGCCAAGCTGCGGAACCGTGCCGGTGAATTTTTAGAATCACGCGTGCCCTACGGTGTGCGCTGGCAACTCGACGGTAAACCGGTTGAAATCTCGTCCGACCAATTGCTGCAAATGATGTTCTTCGTCGGGCATTTGGCCCCGACGCATTGCCTCATGTTGGCGTTGTTTGTTGGCGCGGTATCGCAGGATGCTTCGTTTCATGACCTCAAAGACAGCGCTGGACGCGCTAAGTTGATGCAAGCAGCTGTCATTGAGCGCCAAGCGGACCCGGCGGTTGAACAGGTTGCAGCGTTTCTACGCGCGGTGTTAGCTGCCGCAAGGTTTGAAGTACCGTTGTTTATTGACGGCTAAGATACCGCTCGCGCTTGGGCCGGCCCCGGGAGCTTTGATGCACTGCGCCACGGTGGGAATGCCTGCGAGATCAATTGCCACACACCGGTCCGGCGACTACGTTTGCAAACCATGGGACGTAAAGAAGACGCACTCGATTATCATCGCCGCGGCCGGCACGGCAAAATCGAAGTAATTTCATCGAAGCCGTTAGTTAGCCAAATGGATTTGGCCTTAGCCTACACGCCAGGGGTAGCTGAGCCATGTTTGGAAATTGCTGCCGACGAAGAAAAAAGTTGGGAATACACCGCGCGCGGTAACTTGGTCGCTGTCATCAGCAACGGTACCGCTGTGCTTGGCCTCGGCAATATTGGCGCGGCGGCCGGTAAGCCCGTGATGGAAGGCAAAGCCTGCCTTTTTAAAAAATTCGCGGACATCGATGTCTTCGATCTCGAGATCACGGCAACCGACGTTGACCAAGTCGTTGAAATCGTCGCGGCGCTAGAGCCAACCTTCGGTGGCATCAACTTAGAAGATATTGCAGCGCCCGAATGTTTTGAAATCGAAGAGAAATTGCGTGCGCGCATGCGCATTCCGGTGTTCCACGATGATCAACACGGCACCGCTATTATCTCGGGCGCGGGCC
>JAYWHS010000011.1:0-6231 GCA_043777635.1 Kofleriaceae bacterium
AGCGTGGTAGCGGCTGCCGCCCACATGATGATGACCTGAGAAATCTTCTCGTGACCGCTCGGGTACCGTAAATTATCCAGCGAACGGGTGACGCATAAACACCACCTGCGGCTGTCCTAGCTTTATGCTCGCGCAATGCCTAAGCCGCGCGTCGAAATCGACCTGGCCGCTGCCACAAATCTGGCGGCGCAAATTTCAGCGTGGAATTCGGGTGGAGTGTTTGCGCCTGGCGTCGCGCTCGACTCATTTTGCGAATGTGATGTGGCGTTGCTTGGCTTTGGCGAAACCCTGGTGCTCGCTGGGCGAGTGATCATGGTCACGGCGGCGGGTGTCGGCATTGAATTTGTTAGCTACGATATCGCGACCAAGACTGCGCTAAAAACTTTTGGCCTGCACCTGCAAGCAGCCGCAGCAGGCACTGGCAATGGTGCCGACGACGATGACTCCGCCTACGACGATAGGGCCGACAACCAAAGCAGCGTACCAAAACCAGCGCATGAACGGCTGCGCAACCTGCCGATGGCTGAGCAAATGAAGTTGGCGCTCAAAGGCGAACTCGCCGAGCGAATCTTGCTCGAACGGATTTACGGCAAAACTGTTTGGGAACCGCTGCTGCGCAACCCCCGCATCACACCACCCGAAGTGGCGCGCATTTCCCGCATGGGCACGCTGCCTCGTCCACTGTTAGAAACTATTTGCAACAACGGCACCTGGCTGCAGGTTCCCGAGATTCGCCGCGCCTTGCTTGGCAACCCACGCCTTGGTGCCGACATGATTCCGCGCATCTTGCGCTTGATGCCCAAACATGAACTCAAGCTGGTGCCGACCCAAACCGTGTATGCCATGGCGGTGCGCGATCAGGCTCGACGTATGTTAAAAGACGCCCACGGTTGACAGGCAGTTGCCGCCCAATCGTTAGGCCAGCGAATCGAGCGCCGGCACTTCCATCCACTCGACCTTGGTGACTTCGAATTCGCGTTTGCCTTTGGGATTATCCATCACTAGCGTGTCGCCGATGGTTTTTCCGATCATCGCCCGTGCCAGTGGCGCCCCAACCGAAATGCGGCCGCGTTTGATATCGGCTTCGTGGGCACCGACGATCGTATACGTAATGCGATCGCCGCTGTCGCTCTCTTCGAGCGTAACGGTCGCGCCAAATTTCACATGATCACCTGATAGTTTGGTTGGATCGATGACTTCGGATTGAGCCAATTTGGCTTCGAAATCACGGATCTTGGCTTCGATCATGCCCTGCTCTTCTTTGGCCGCGCTGTAGTCCGCATTTTCGGACAAGTCACCGTGGCCACGCGCAATTTCAATCGCTCTGGAATTGGCTGGACGGTCGACGTCCTTGAGGCGTTTAAGATGGACCCGCATAGATGCGTAGCCCGAGGGGGTCATTGGATATTTTTCACTCATACTGTCCTGCCGGCAATACCGGGCCAATGCCGGGCTTGGTGCCACGGCCAAGGTGTATTCCTACCTTGTCGTGCTGCGCCTGTCTAGGCCGAGCTAATACCGTAGTCGCTACAGGGTGGCACACCGGATGTCAGCAAGTTGGCGACGGGCGCGCGTTGCCAACTGGACCCTGTGCGTGCGATAGCTCGCAATCGTGACCACAATCCCTCCGCCCAGCCGCGACCGTTTGGTAATTGGCATTGCTGGAGGGACCGGGTCGGGCAAAACCACGATCGCTCACAAATTGGCGGCCGCCATGCCGCCTGAGCGCTGCGCGGTGATCGAACACGATGCCTACTACCGGGATCAGCGACATCTGACCGCCGAGCAACGCGCCGCCATCAACTATGATCATCCCGATTCACTCGAAAGCGGGCTGTTAGCCGAACACTTGCGCGGCTTGCGGACCGGCCAAACCGTGGAGGTGCCGATCTATGATTTTGTTACCCACACACGCCGGACCGAAACCCGCACCGTGGCACCATCGCGCGTAGTTATCGTCGAAGGCATCTTGGTATTTGTTGAGCCCGCGCTGCGCGAACAAATGGATATCAAGATCTTCGTCGATACCGATTCGGATATTCGCTTGATGCGGCGCATCCGACGTGACCTTGAGCAACGTGGCCGCACCTTTCAATCGGTGCGCGATCAGTACTACAGTACAGTGCGCCCGATGCACATTGAGTTCGTTCAGCCGTCGATGCGCTTTGCCGATTTGATCGTCCCCGAAGGCGGCGATAACCGGGTGGCCCTCGACGTTTTGCTTGGTCAGCTCGGCCGCGTCGCGTTTGAATAGTATTTTTATTCGGCAACGGCTCGCGGTCGCCACCACGGCCCGGTAGGCTGGCGTCATGAGTATTGCGCTGTTGTGCTGCGGCATGCTGGTGTTGATCGGTGCGGTAGCGTGGCGACCGCATGGCTGGGGCCCCACAGCGGGGGCGGCGGCCGCAGTTGGCTTTGCGGTGCTCGCTGGCGCAGTCGCCAGCGATGATCTGACAACCGCTTTCGCAGCCCAGTGGCGGGCTTTTGTAACGCTGGCATCGGTCATGACCATGACGTCGGCGGCCGACCGCATGGGCTTGTTAACCCGCCTAGCAGCGATGATCGAACCCCGCACCCGCGGCCCGGTCCGCCATGCCTTTCGGGTCACGTTTATACTCTCTGCCGTGGTCGCCGCGGTGCTGTCCAACGACGCAGCGATCTTAGTGTTGACACCAACGGTGATCGCCTTGTTGCGCACCGTGTATCCCAAGCGTCATCCCAAATTTTTGCTGCCGTTTGTGGTTGCAGTCTTTGCCGGTGCCGGTGTCGCGCCCTTGGTGGTTTCAAATCCGATGAACCTGATCTTTTCCGATCACGTCGGCCTGGGCTTCAATCGCTACGCGATCACCATGATTCCGGTTGCGTTGGTAAGCTGGTTCGTCACCTACGCAACCCTGGCCTGGGTGTTTCGCAAGGTCTTGGCCGACGATGCGCCAGCGCTCGGGGCTTGGCCGGCGCAGCCGCCAGCGCCACGAGGAGCAAATATTGTGTTGGCTGCTATCGTCGTTTCGTTGGTGGCATATCCCGTGGTCGCCGCTCTCGATGTGCCGCTCTGGCCGATTGCCGCAACCGGTGCTGCGATCTGCGCCGCAGCCAGTCTGGGCAACGGCCAATCACCTCGCGCGTTAGTCAACGGCGTCGCATGGACGCTTTTCCCATTCCTCAGTGGTGTGTTCATTTTAGCTCTCGCGTTGCAACGCATCGGTGCGGTGACATGGCTTCAAGAGATGTACGCGGCATCCAGCATGCCGATCGCCACCATCGGCATTACCTCGGCGGTAGGCTCAGCCGTACTCAACAATCATCCAATGTCAGTGCTCAATGCGTTTGCCCTTAACCACACCGACGGAACATTTAGCTCAGCGTTCGCCGCACTCATCGGCGGTGACCTTGGGCCGCGCTTGTTGCCCGTCGGTTCGCTTGCGTCGTTGTTATGGTTTGACCTATTGCGCAAACATAACGTCACGGTTTCCTTCGCTGCGTTTGTGCGTGTCGGCGTCATGTTGACGATACCGACGCTGTTGTTTTGTCTGCTGACGCTGTGGCTGATGACGGCACTGCTGCACTAACCAGCATCGCTTTGACAAAGTGTCAAAGCTGCTGGTTAGCCTCGATCAAACAAGGGACGTTCCCGTCCCTTCTGCGCGACTTTCAATTGGCAAGTCGCCGGCATTCAACCCACCACGCGTTACTCGCGCGGGTTTCTTGGATTATTCATTCGCCGTTTCTGGTTAATGCGTGATCGGGAGATCGTGCTCGGTACCCGGACGACGGTACTCCGACCACGGCTACGGAGTTGCATGTGTTGCGCATGTTCGAGCGCGGTGGCCCGAGGTTCGTCGTGAGTACCGTGTACGTTTCTGCCGATGCTTGCGCTGCCGTGATCGGCATTGGCGACGTTTCGTAACAGCCATTCGGCCGACGCCACGTTGCTGATATGCAATCCTTCGGGCATTGCGCGCTTGGTCACGTGTCAGCGCGACAAAGCAGCGTTAAACAATGCGTCGGGCGGGCTCGATGCGAAGATTTCATGGCGGCGAAGTTGAACCGCAGCTGGCACCGGCAGCTGGGCCTTAAATCGACCTTGCTGATCCGACACGACGCGGCCAAGCGACACGGCATCTTTGCCGCGACTGCCCGATGGCGACACAAAAACTTCGATCATGCGGTCGGCCAAGGGACTGCCAGCGACATCGATGGTGCCTTCAACGTTGAGGGCTTCACCGCGATACACGGCACTGTCAGCGATCGTGATTTGTAATCGAGGCGACTTCTTTTTGGGGTCTTGAGCCGACGCTGGTAGATCTTGATCGGGGGTAATGTGGTCTTGAGGATCAGCGGGCGCAGCTTCGGCCGCGCCATTGGTAGCACCACTACCTTGAACTGGGCCGGTGCCAGCACCACCGGCGCCGCCGCGCCCGCCAAAGTTGCCGCTGGCCGGGGCTTCGTCGAGGGTTTTGCGTTTGTCGGCGAGTTGTTGTTCGCTGACGCCGGCGATATCGCCGCTTAGTTGGGTGTAATTTTCTTTGTACGCCGCCGGTTTGGAAAAAGGATCTTCGCTGCGCGGCCGGTGCAGCGTTTTGTTTTCCATGTTGTCGACTTCAAGCCGCAGCGCCGCGCCGCCCAAGTCAATGCGTTGCCAGCCGCGCTCGGGGAACCAGACTTCGACAAAGGCATGGGCTTCGTTGCTGACATAACGGGTCGGAATCCCGAGTGCGTTCGCAGTGATCATGAACGCAAAGGAACGATGGCGACATACTCCGGCTTGGCTGTCGACTAAGTCACGGTAAATATCGCCGGAACTCGGTGGTCGATCCTTTGCTGCAAAGGAGCGAAAGTAGGCGACCAGTTTATTGAACGACGAGCCCAATTCTAAACTCGAATCGAGGCTGAGTTTTCGCAGGGTTTTTTGCGCTGCGGCGCTCACCCGCGCGGGCACTCTGGGCAGCAACTCCGGTGGGGTTAGGCTGCGGACGTCGTTGACGGTGTAGCGCCGTTTTTGCGGCAGCGTCGGTGCAAAATAACCGGCGTCGGCATCCGCTAAAAAGCGCAAGCGGTAGGTGCCCTGGGCACTGCGCTCGTCGCTACGCACATAAAAGTTGTCAGCGCTGTCTTTGAAAAAACGCAACGTGACGTTGGGCGTTACCTCAGCCGATAAGATGCGCATGTCGGGGGCCACGCTTGGCAGTGGCACGTCAACGCCGGGCTTGAGAATTATAAGTACCGAGCCCCAAAAGCGGTCGCGGCTGGCGTCGGAGCTGGCACCGACCGGCACTTCCGTAAGGACCTGCGAAACAATCGTCATCGTGTAGTCATCGCGCATTCCATCGAGGGCGCTCATGCGTTTGAACGGCAACACGTCAGGGTTAAAAACACTGACGTAGTGCAAGGTGCCGTCGCTGCCGGTATTGAGATCGGGTTTTTGTTCGGTGGCCCGGTCGGCGGTCACGCTGCCGCTGCCGAGTACCGGCTCACCGTTTTGCGGGCTGGTGCCGCGATCCATCGGTTCGGGCAGGGTTTTGTCGCCAACAAAAATCGCATCAGGATTTTTCGTCGGAGTCACCGTGCCCACCGTTGGCGACGGACCGGCCTTGCGCCCTGGGCTGGGTAAATCCTCATGCAGGACCGGGCGTGATCGGCCTGGACGCTGCTGTGCAATCGCAAGGCCGGCGGCGGCGGCCAAGAACGCAACGACACTTGCCACACGAAGCTGCCGGGTCATGCAACGACTATGACACACAATCGTGTAATCGGTTCCGGACATCACGCAGCCCTGGGGGTGCGTCGTTACGGTCTGCCGGCGAATAGACTTCCGCTCGATACGCGCGCTAATGGTCGGAAGGACATTCTTCGGCGGTTGAGCGTTAGGTTATAGTCCGACCCGTCAATGACCGCGACCAAGTCTCCGCGCAATGGCAGCTTGCCACATGCCGCCCGTGATGTGGCGTGGGTCTTGGCGTGCGGCAATGCCGCAGCGGCAGTCCTTGGCCCGGTTTCCGACGCGCTATTCATCGAACACGTCGGCGCACGCTGGATTGGTGCCGCAGTCGCCGGTTCGAGTGCGTTGTTGGCGGTGGTGTTAGCCGTGATTGGAGCGCTGTCGGATAGCTGGTCGAGGCGTGGGCTGTTGCTCGCCATCGGCGGCGCTGCACTCACGCTTTGTGCCGTCATGTTGGCACTTGTGGGCCTGGTGCCAAGCGTTGCCGCAGTGGTCGGGTTTGTCGGCGGCAA
>JAYWHS010000012.1:0-6228 GCA_043777635.1 Kofleriaceae bacterium
CGCGGCGAGGCTTTCTTTAACCTCGGCGTGCTCTACAAGGACTTCAAAGCCTCGAAACAAGCTGACCTAAAAGCTGGTCAAGCGGCGTACAGCACGGCCCGCGATTACTTCAAGGAATTCCAAACCAAGACCGGTAGCGAAGCGGACAAGAGCGAAGCCAAAGAAAACATCACCGTCTGCGATAAAAACATCGCGATGATGGCGAACTTCTTGAAAAACCAAGCTGCCCAGCCGCCAGCAACGCCAGCCCCAGCAACGCCTGCGCCAGCCCCTGCGCCTGGTAAGTAACTTTAAGTACTCTAAATTATAGAGTATTTTTGGCAAGATCCCGGTTTCAGAACAAAACCACGAATATCTTCAAAAAGATGGAACCTTACCCTTCGAACGATGTCCTACACGCTGAGATGAATGCGTGTACCATCAATCGAAAAATCCCCAAGGGAGAGTCGATTATGCGTAAACACATTCAATTCATGACTGCTGGTTTCGTTTTTGTTGGTTTGGTATCTCTGGTCGCTGCAACAGCTGGTGAAGCTGCGGCGCAACCTAAAGATAAAAAGCCAGCAGCAGTGAAGACCTACGACTTCTCGGGCGATACGATCGAAGGCGATCTGATCAAACCAGAAGGCAGTAACGTTGACGTTCGCGATTTTGGCAAACACTCGAGCATGATTCGGATTCGCAAAGACTTCATTCCTGAAATTATCAAATCAGCCGAAGACTTGTAGTGTGATGGTTCGTCGCGTTGTTGCGACGACCTGCACATACTTCGGCTCAGTATCCAAAAGACTGTTGGAGCATTTATGGCCGGAGCAAAAGTACCTCTCTCATTTCGAATTTTCAAAGGCGACCAGTTGGTCCGCGAAGAGCGGCTCACACTGAGCGTTATCAAGCTAGGCAAGGTGCCCTCGGCACACTTGAAGCTAGATGACGAAACCGTCAGCCGTATGCATGCCATCATTGAGGTCAACGGACCTGGTGATGTAAGCATCATCGACCTGGGTTCAACCAAAGGCACGTTTGTGAACGGCCAAAAGGTTAACAAGGCGAAGTTGATGTCCGGCGACACCATCCTGGTTGGTGAAACCCGCATTGAGCTTTCGATTGGCGCTGAAGAAGCAGCCGACGTTGCTCCGCAAGCGGCAGCGTTTGCACCGGCACTGCAAGCTCCACCGATGATGGCGCCTCCGATGATGGCGCCTCCGATGGCAGCACCTGCGGCAGCGTTTGAAGCGCCGCGCCCAGCCAGTTCAACTGGTTCGCCGTTCGGCGCTCCAGCAGCGGCAAATCCTGGTTATGCAGCACAAGCACCGGCTCCGGCGTTTGCACCGGCTCCGGCGTTTGCGCCGGCTCCAACCTACGGGTCGGGCGCTCCAGCGGTTCGCGCACCACAAGCGATGCCAGCACCGTATGCTGCGGCTGCACCGATGTTTCAAGGTGGCATGGACTCCATCGATGAAGTGGGCGGTTCCAACGCGGTTGAAGTTGCTGCCATGCTTGGCGACTCGGTCGTCAAAGTTCAGCACTGTATGAACAATTCAGGTGGCAAGGTTTCTGCTGCCACCAAAATCGGTTTTGTCGCCGCTGCGGTTTGTTTGGCTGGTAGCGCGTTTGCGTTCACATCGGCCATCAGCGGCGCTTCGTACAACACCGCGAAATACGAAACCTGGACTGGCACGCTCAAGAAGCCAGCATGGTCGTTCCGCCCAGAAATGCTCAACCTCAACTTTGATTGGTTGATGTTGTTTGGCGTGATTATCGGCCTCGCTGGCATCGTGTACTCGTTGGTCCGCATGCGCCGCGAAACCGATTCAACTCCACGCTTCCGAATCGGCAGCGATCCACACGTTGAATTCCCGCTCGATTCGGCACCAAGCGCATCGTTCCCATTGGTTGAGCCACGCGGTAACGAGTATGTTTTTAACTTCGCTCCAGGTATGGAAGGCGAAATGACGATCGACGGCCAGTCGATGAGCTTGTCGGATGCGGCGGCCCAAGGCCGAGCGCGACCGTCGAGTTCAACTGCGGGCGCTCTCGAAATGCCGATTCCAGCCAAAGCGCGGATTCGCGTTCGCTCGGGTCAAACTACATTTTTGGTGTCGTCGGTTGCTCAACCACGCCGCCATGTCAGCCCGATGTTCGCAACGTTTGAAGCGATGATCATGGTGTTCTTTGCCGGCTCGGCATTGGTTCACATCGGCTTTCTGTTCTTGTTGAACCTAGCTGGCAACGACGGCACCGCGAGTGACACTGACTCAGCGGACAACGAAGACATCTCGATGCGCTCGGCCTCAACCTCGTCGGATGATCCACCACCACCGCCAGAAGAAGAAAAGCCTGACGATGGCGCAGAAGAATCGGGTGGCACTGGCACGGCCATGGCGCTTGACGAAGGCAAGATGGGTAAAAAAGATTCGACTCGCGCCGAAGGCCAATACAAAATGGCTCGCACGTCGGATCAAGAGCAACTCGCTCGTACCCAAGCTGTTGAATCGGCCCGCACCGCAGGTATCCTCGGTTCGAGCGCACTGCAAGCTGGCGGCGCATTCTCCTCGCTAACCGGCACCGGCGACGTATCTTCAGGCTTTGATGATGCGAACGTATTCGGCGGCTTGCTCGGTAACGAAGCTGGCGAAATGAACGGTGGCTTCGGCTTTGGTCGCTCGGGCTTTGGTCCAGGCGGCGGCGGCACGGGTTGGGGCACCATCGGTACCGGTCGCTACGGCACCATCGGTCACGGCTCGGGCACTGGCTCTGGCTACGGCGTTGGTGGTGGTCGCGGCGGTGGTCGTGGTCACACGGCGTCGGTGCCTTCGGTTTCGATTGGCCAACCAGATTCAACTGGCGACCTCGATAAAGCCATCATCCGTCGCTACATCAAGCGCAACGAAGCGAAGTTCTCGTACTGCTACGAAAAACAACTGCTGGTTGACAAGAACCTCGCTGGCACCGTCATGACGCAATTCCTCATCTCACCAAATGGCACGGTTGCAACTGCAAGCGGCAAAGGCGTGAGTGGCGACGTTGCAAACTGTGTAGCGGGCGTCATCAAAGCGATTGCCTTCCCAGCACCTAAGGGTGGCGGCAGCGTGCAAGTGAACTACCCGTTCATCTTCCGACAGACCGCGCAGTAGGCCGCGCAGTAGGCCGCGCAGCAGTCAGCCCTACGACATTCAACGTCGAAGTTGGTTGGACTACTCAAACCGCAGGGAACTGCGGTTTTTGCATTTTCGGGTGGCGTAGAAATGGAGCGAACGAGCGGACGTTGGCGGACATTCGGAGCGGGCCAGCGATCTGCTTTGAAATCAATTTCGATTTTTGCGTTGTTGCTCGGCCAGATGTTGTAAACCTCGAAAACGATGGACATGCGTGGGCTAAATCCCGAGCAATATGCAGCCGCAACCCATGTGGATGGGCCCCTGTTGGTGCTTGCTGGTGCAGGCACTGGCAAGACTCGCGTATTGGTACATCGCATCGCTCACTTGGTGGAATGTCGGGCTGAGCCGTGGACGATTCTTGCGGTGACGTTTACCAAAAAAGCTGCGGATGAGATGCGCCATCGTTTGCGCGGCTTGTTGGGTAGTGCTGCCGATGCCATGTGGATCGGGACGTTTCATGCCACCTGTGCGCGGTTGTTGCGGCGCTGGCCCGAGCGTGTCGGCCTCACCAAACACTTTGCCATTTTTGATGATGATGATCAGATGAAGCTGATCGGTCGCTTGGTTAAAGAAGCAAAAATCGAAGAATACGTCACACCTCGAACCATCTTAACGCGGATCGATCGCGCCAAGAATCGTGGCGTGGATCCAGGCACGGAACTCACTGGTGTGTTTACCGATGAGTACGTCGCGCTGATTTTTCCCAAATATCAAGCGCAGCTGGAAAAAGAAAACGCCGTAGATTTTAACGACATTCTGCTTAAGACCATTAAGTTGGCCGATGACGAGCTAGTCGGGACGCGCATTCGCACCATGTTTCGCCATGTGCTGGTTGATGAATTTCAAGATACCAATTCAGTGCAATACGATTTGGTACGTCGCTTCGCCGATGCCACCCGCAATTTGACCGTGGTAGGTGATGACGACCAAGCGATTTATGGTTGGCGTGGGGCCAATCCGCGCAATCTGTTAGATTTTGATCGCGATCACCCCGACGCCAAAGTTGTTAAACTCGAACAAAACTATCGTTCAACCCAGGTCGTCTTGGATGCCGCGAATGCCGTGATTTCGCGCAATCAAGATCGCCGTGGCAAATCGTTGTGGACCGAATCCAAAGGCGGGGATTTGATCGAACAGTTTGTCGCTGGCGATGAACGCGGCGAAGCATATTTTATTGCGTCGGGTATCCGCCGCATGCTCGATGAAGGGCCGTACTCTCCGTCTGATTTTGCCGTGTTGTATCGCACCAACGCGCAATCGCGGGTGCTTGAAGAACATATGCGGGCATGTCGAGTGCCAGCCAAAGTGATTGGTGCGGTGTCGTTCTTTGAACGCAAAGAAGTGAAGGACACGATCGGATATTTGCGATTATTAGCAAATCCAGCGGCGGATTCGGCGTTCGATCGAATTGTCAACGTGCCGGCCCGAGGCATCGGTGAGGCCACGGTTGAGCGGCTGCGTGCGGCAGCGCGGGCCGATGGATCGTCGACGATGGCAGCAGCGCGGGCCGCCGTGCGCGGTGAGGTATCGGGGCTTGGCGCGGGGCCACGTAAAAAGTTAGCGGTGTTCGTCGATGTGATGGATGGCTTGGCGTCGGTGATGGCTGCGGGTGCCTCAGTGGCAGAAATTATTATTCAAGTGGTAGAGCGTTCAGGGCTGCGGGCTAAGCTCGAAGCTGAAGATACCGAAGAAGCACGCGATCGCTTGAGCAACTTGGCTGAGCTGGTTACTACCGCATCAGATTTTGACGACGAACGCGCCAACGGCAGCGGCGCGGCGATGTTCGGTGAATTTGCCAGAGAAGATGCTGACTTGCCGGTCGCAGCACTGGCACCGGCACCGGCGCAAGCAAGCGATCATGTCGATGCTGCGGCCAGCGCAACCGCAACGGCTGACGTCGGTGATGATGTCGGTGATGACGTCGGTGATGACGTCGGTGATGATGTCGGTGATGATGTCGGTGATGATGTTGGTGATGATGTCGGTGATGACTCGCTTGATGTGGCGCAGCTGGACACCTCGCCTGCCGCAGCGGCACCGCCGGCAACCATTGACGAGTTCTTGGAACGTATCGCGTTGGCGTCGGTATCCGACCAAGCGGCAGGTACCGACTACGTCACGTTGATGACGGTGCACATCGCCAAAGGCTTGGAGTATCCGGTGGTGTATGTGGCTGGCATGGAAGACGGTTTATTTCCGTCGCTGCGCGAGCGCGAAGATCAAACGGCGGATGTTCAGCTCGAAGAAGAGCGGCGGTTGGCCTATGTCGCGTTTACCCGTGCAAAGCATCGCTTGACCCTGACCTGGGCTCGGACTCGTCGCGTGTGGGGCGATATTCGATTTCAAACTCCATCACGTTTTCTCGATGACGTGCCGGTGCATTGTATCGCTGGCGGTACTTCGCGCACGATGCCTATGGCGACCGGAATGGGTGGCGTGGGTGGCAATGCGCGGTTGCAACGGCCCGTGTCGCAAGAGGCGTGGAATGATTTTGATGGTGGTTACGATGGTGGTCACGATGGGGGCTCTGGCGGCGGCAACAGTAGTCGCGGTACTGGCCGAGATGGTGGCCGTCCAAGTGGCGGCTACGGCGGCACCCGTCAAGTTGCCGCAGTCCGTGCGGTGGTTGCGTCACCGGTGGTCGCGCGCAAGCCGGTGCATGTGCGAACTCCGACTCGGGATGAATTTGACCAGCGCAGTTACGACGATGACGAGCCGGTGTTCGACGTGGAATCGAGTGCGGGCCGCCGACGCAGCAGTCCAAGTGGCGCGGGCGGGTTGGCGACCGGTACCAGAGTAAGTCATGCGGCCTTTGGTGTCGGCCGGGTGGTGACGGCCTCTGGGGACGGCAATGATCGCAAGGCTGTGGTCGACTTTTCTTCGGTTGGTACCAAGACCGTGCTCGCGCGTTTTCTGCAAGTTCAATCGTAGACGGTGGGCCGTGGCCCGGACGGGCAGTGGGTTGGCTGTTGGCGAACCGGTGAATCGAGGGTGAATCGAGGGTGAATCGAGGGTGAATCGAGGGTGAATCGAGGGTGAATCGAGGGTGAATCGAGGGTGAATCGAGGGT
>JAYWHS010000013.1:0-1869 GCA_043777635.1 Kofleriaceae bacterium
TTCGGGGCCACTGCCAATGCGTCGTTTCAACGCGTTGCCCATACCAACATCCGGCGCTGCATGGCCGCATCGCGCGCAGCAATCGCAGCAAATATCGGCGACGGTGGCGTTGCCGCTTCACGCAGTAGTCCACGCATCAGTGGCTTGCCCAGCATCTCGGCGACCAAGTCGCGCGCGTGCGCCCGTTCGGTTGTCGGCAGCATCGAAATTTCAGCGCCATGATTGCCGTTCGCGACGAAGAATCGCCCCGACGCTGGTGCTTGAGGCTCATCAAATGCACCGCCGCTCCATGGATCGTTTTGGCCGTATACCAACACTAAATGATCGGCATTGATCAGCGCGTAATTGCGTACGTATGCGGTCAGCGTGCCGTTATACGCAGGCAACGTGACGTCGCCATAGTACGCGGTAAAATAACTTTCGAGACTTGGCGTTGGGCCGGATAACAACGGTGCCACGGTGTCGTTTACTTGCGATGCAAAACCTTGCTCGGTTAACCACTCATACGACAACGCGCCATAGCTGCGCGGGTCAGGCATTTGTGGCACTAGCGTCGCGGGTTGTGGCGCTAACAAATCGGCCAGCGCATAGTCCGCGAATTCTTGATCGGTGGAGGCGGCCGTCGGAATCAAGCCGCAACCGGCGATGCCGTTGTATTGCCAAAACGACCAATCCCAATACACCATTTCGTTTTCAAGATCACCGACGGAAAAACCAGACCCAAGCACGCGCAACAACATGTCGCGCCGAGTCGTGAGCGTCGCAGCTTGAAAATCGCGCATGCGCTGCGCGCACTCTACCGGCAACACCCGTTTCATATACGCCTGATAGCCTTCATCGGAGCGCGCCCGCGATGCCGGTGCGACGTAAGCAACAGTGCCGTCAACGTCGGCCGGAAAAAAATACCGATGATACAACGCGGTAACGCCACCTTTGCTTGCACCAGTCGACACCCAATGCTGCCGATAAAATCGCCGAAACGTCGAAATCACCGCATGCAGGTCTTGCGCAGCGTTCTTGACCGTTAGCGCAGTCCAATCCCACTGCGCCGGCGCTGGCACCGAAGTGCCTTGAAAGCGATGCTCCACCGACATGGAGTTCGCGCCGTAGTCGCGGCTCACTTCGCTTTCGTAAAAGCCGAATGAATCATAGCCCCAGTCGGCAACCACGACCGGCTGATCGCAGCCTCGATGAGTCAGGTTGATGTGCTGCAAAAACGTTGGGCTCATCGCGTCGTGCTGCACCGGTTGCTGAAAATCGAATGCAAAACAGCGCGCACTACCCCGACACGGTTTTGACTCAACATTGCTGACACCCGGCACCGCTGCAAGACTAGTTGCCAGCGCAGCTTCGTCGCACGTTACCAGCGCAAGCGCTGGCGCATCTGGGGCGACATTGGGCGTAGCGTCGTCACCACAGGCCAACAATCCACCGAGCGCAAGCGCTGCAACAACCGTGATTCTCAACGAACGCATGTGCTCAAGTATCATGGATCTTCGTCGCTGACACGAACATGCGCTGACATGAACTAACGAACCCGTGGCGTAGCGACCGGCGGCAGTCGCACTATTCAGCTGGTGGCAAAAAATCGCCGACGCGTACACGTACCGGCACATTGAGCGCCGTCAGCGTGTCATCGTCGACCGCGGTTTGCACGCTAGCGTAGCCATCATTGCGTGGGTCGCGATGCACGACAATCTTGCGATGCAAAATATCAACGATCCAATATTCGGGAACACCAGCTTGGCTGTAGATCTCAGCTTTGAGTCCGCGATCAAGCCGCAGCGAACTAACCGAAACCTCTATCACCAACAGCGTGCGACTTGGATGCGGCGAAGTTAACGAGCCGGTGGCTTCCACGATCATAAT
>JAYWHS010000014.1:0-6216 GCA_043777635.1 Kofleriaceae bacterium
GTGGCGGCGCGGTCGTCGACGAGGCTTGTGGGCCGTGGCAATTATTCCAGGGCTGATGTGGGCCGCCATGATGCTGTCGGTGTTGCTGGCCAAGGCACCTACCGACGATGCGGTATTGCTCGACAGTGTACTGTTGCGGGCCGCAGATAACCCCGGTGCACCAGCGGCCCTGGCTGAGCCATTGCCGCGTGGCATTGAAGTGGCGATTGACAGCGTGCGCGATGGTTGGGTGCGGATTCGAACTGCCAATGGCACGCAAGGCTGGGTGCCTGCAGGTACGGTTGAACGCGTGTTATCACAGGCGAAACCGTAGTACGCTGCGCAGGTGCGCTGGCTGTCCAACGTCGTTACCGCCACGATCCTCATTGTAGGAGCGGCAGGCGTTGGCGTGTTCGTGCAACGCAAATTAGCCAAGCCAGAGAGCCGCGCAACGTTTCGCACCTATGTACTGTTTCGTGACGGTTCAAAAATTGCGTTGGGCACACCTGTGTTGATTGCCGGGGTGAAAGTAGGCCAGGTCGACAAGGTTGGGATCGAAGGCACCATGGCGCGGATTGATCTGCGGATTAATGCCAATGTGCAATTGCCGGTGGATTCGTGGGCTACCCGCCGCGCTGATTCGTTGTTCGGCGATGCCTATGTTGAAATTATTCCTGGTGGCCAAACCGACGGTGTTGCGGCTGGGGCAGGGCAGCTGTTGCTTTCGGGGCAGCCAATCACGCGCGTGGTTGAAGGTGCGTCGACCGACACGTTGTTGCGCGGCATGGAGCGCGCGTTGCCACGGGTTAATCGGGCGCTGCAAGTTTTCGCCGATGCGACGCAAGCTGGCCGCAAATCAGTCACTGGCAGCTACGACGACAAGTTCAACAATGTGTTGCGCTGGCTCGATGAACGCCGCATCGAAGCTCCGATCGCGCGCATCAATGAGGCGTTACGGTCGATAGACAACATGGCCGAGCGAGCAGAGCGCAAACTCGCTGGCGGTGACCATGCCATGTTGGCTACCCTCGACAAAATCGACAACGCGATTACCCAAAGTCGCACGACGATGCGAGATGCGCAGCAACAAGTGGTCAGTTCGCTGTCATCGGCACGGGCCGAAGTGGCCCGGCTCGAACCGGTGATTGCCGATATGGCCGATGCGTTGCGTGCTGAAAATGCGTCAACCGGTGGCGGTTCGTCGCCGGGCCGGCTGCAAACGTTGCTCGACGATCCTGCAAGTTTTGACAACGCTGCCAATGCCTCAGGCGACCTCGCCGCGACCGTGCGCTCGGCAACCTCCTTGCGCAGTGTCGTTGGCCTACGCACTGAATATAATGTACTTGGTGGTGCCGCGCGGGTGGTTTCCAGTGCGCGGATCGCTGCACGCAACAATAAATTCTACCTGGTCGAGGGCACGTTGCGGCCGCAAGGTTCGCCGACCTCGACGCTGGTACAAGGCAGCGATGGGGTGTGGACCAAAACCGCGCTGGTCGAAGATTCGTATGTGCTCACCGCGCAGTTGGGCAAACGCTACGGTCGGTTTACTGCACGCGGCGGACTCAAGGAATCAGGTCTTGGGATTGGCCTTGATGCCACGTTTGGTAACGACCGGCTCACCCTGTCGGCCGACATTTTTGAATCCAACTTTGCAACCACGCCCAACGTGCGGGTGAGTGCGGCGGTGGCATTGGCTAATTCTTTCTACCTGCTCGCTGGAATTGATGCGGCCTTTACCCCGGTGCGCAGCTATCAAATCAGTGATTGGCCAACCAATACCCGGCCGCAAAAATTCACTTCGCTGCGTTACGGCCGCGATGTGTTCGTTGGCGGCATGCTGCGCTTCACTGACGAAGATTTGCTGTCGATCCTGACGTTCTACGGTTCGCTGGTGCTTGGGGTTTTGTAGCCGGCAAGCTTGAAGCGTACGTGGTAGGCCGACGACGAAACTCGGACCATCGCGCTCGACACATGCGCGGGGCACGGCTGCGATGGCCACGGCCTTGGGGCGTTGTCGGTAAGGCTCCGTGGCCGTCGGCCGAGGACCGTCGGCCGAGGACCGAGTAAGAGCACAATGAAATGACCTGGTGCCAAGGGCGAGCGCGCTACCCGCCGGCGAGCGGGGCCAGGAGATAAATTTCGTCGCCTTCTTGCAACACGCGGTCGCCGTGCTCGGCGATGGGACAGCGCTCGCCATTGAACATCAAGGTTTCGGCCAGGTGCGGACTGTTTTTCAACGCATCCGATAACGGCACGCCGGCGCGATCGGCAACGTCGACCAGCTTGGCCAAGGTGGTACCTTTGGGGACGCGGAGGTGTTCGTCGATCTCACGCCATGCCTCGCCAATTCGCCCGCGAATTAAGATGTGGACGCGGACGCTGTCGCCTCGGAGCTTGTCGAAGATGCCCATGTTGTATCCCTTCGCGTAGCATGCCTACTCAGTAAAACCGTCGAGGATTTGCGTCATGCCTAGCTGCTCGGCACGCGCTTTGCTGAGATTGCCGGTGGCTTTGTGCCAATGCATGGCATCGTAGTAGTCATCTTTGAGCATCGGCAAAGGCACGCGCACGCCTTTGAGTGGCCCACCGGTGAGGTTGCCATCACCTTCGCCTAACATGCGTGGGTGAGCTTTGAAATCGCTCGGCACAATGCCCTCGCGGCGGTTGAAAGCAGCGCGCAAGTTCTGAATGCGTTCCCCACATTGCAGCAAATCACCGTCGGTCACGCCCCAGCCGGTGGCAGCGTTTACCAGTTCAGCCCAGGGCAACGGGCCGGTGAGCATGGTGAACATACAAATGCCCAAGCCGTTCATGGTTTGGTGCGCGTTGGAAAAATTGGCTTGAGCCCGGCCTTTGCCTTCGGTGCCCTTCCATTTGACGTTCCAGTCCTTTTTGTCGACGGCAGCAGGCAGGCTAAAACCAGCGGCGAAGGTTTCGTTCCATGATGCCGAACCCGCGGTGTGCCGAGCGGGTGTTGGGTCAGCGATGTACGTGACGCCCATCAACGAGGTAAAGCGCGAGTCGTGATACGCCGGCTCACCGCCGTGGACATGAACTGCAAACGATTCGCTGCCTTTACCAAGGTGTTCCGCTGCGCGCTTGACGCCGTTGCTTAACCAGGCCCCGCAGCCTTCGCCGCTGCCCATTTTGATGGTTAGTGCAAGCGCGCCTTCGCCGTTGCCCCACACCATGTTGATACCGTCGAGGTCGGCTGCTGTCAGGAGACCTTTTTCGAAGGCTTCGCACACCCAGCCCAGGGTTGCCGACGACGAAACCGCATCGATGCCGTAGCGATTGCACGCATCGTGGCAAGCGGTGACCAGCGGCAAATCGTCGTTGAGTAAATTCGCGCCGAACCCCACAATGGTTTCGTAGTCCGGGCGCCGGACGTCGGATAAGCCACGACTCTTGACTGCAACGATACCTTTGCATGGCATCGGGCAATCGCCGCATGACAGTTTTTTGGTGACAAATTTTTCAACTTCTTTGCCATCGAGCTTCATCGAATGTTTGGCCAGCGAAAAATCGCGGGCCCCGATGCCGAGCCAGTTTTTAATTGGTGCGTCACCGTTTTCTACGGACAGCGAGACTGCCGCGGTGGTGCCGCGAGTTGCCCACAGCTGGCGCATCGACGCCGTTGGTGCGGTTACTTTGGCGCCGACTTTGGTCATCAGCCGGTACACAAATCCCATCCACTTTTTGGGCTTGCCCATGTACACAAAAAAGCGTGCGATCAAGCCCAAGTCTTTTTTGTATTCGTTGGTGATGCGCTTACAGATGGCTTTGAATTGCGCTGGGTCGGCAACCGGCACTTCGCCACTGCCACCGACGACAATGGCTTTGAGATTTTTGCTGCCGTAGACCGCGCCAAAGCCTTGCCGGCCGAAGGCATGGTACCGATCATTCATCACCGAAGCGATGGCGGCACCACGTTCACCGGCTGGGCCAATGGCGCTGATACCGACTTCGCGTTTGCCACCAAAACGAGTTTTAAGAGCATCGAACGTCGGTGGAATTTCTTGGCCCCACAGCTCGTTGGCCGGTTCAATCGATATTTCTTGGTCGCGTATCACCAGCAACGAAGGCACGGCAGCGCGGCCGGTAACCACCAGTGCATCGTAGCCACTTTTACGCAAGTGGATGGCCACCGAGCCGCCCGAGTTAGAATCGGCCCAGGTGTTGGTCAACGGCGATTTCCCAACGATCTGAATGCGTCCTGAAAACGGCGCATGTAAGCCGGTTAACAAGCCTGAACAAATTGCAAAACATGCCTCGGCCGAGCGCGCGTCGGTTTTGGCGGGAAAGAACTTCCACATCAACCATGCGCCCAACCCGTAGCCGCCGAGAAATTGTCGATACACATCGGCCGCGATGGCTTCGACGCGATGCTCGCCGGTGGACAGGTTGACGTGCAACACGCGACCACAAACACCGAACTGTTGAAGCGCAGGAACGTTGTCACTCATTGCCGTCGAGTGTACCCGAAAACCCGCAGGTGGCACCAACCCTCGCGGGTCGGCTTCGTCGACTATGCCACTATCGCCCGCAAGGCGTCACGCGCACGCTCAACGTGTTCCGCTGCTTGGCTGATGGCATCGGCGATAATGGTCACCGACTCGTTGCTTGGCATCATTGCCGTTTCGTCGCTGGCAGCGCGTAGATTGGCGCGCAATGAATCGATCGATTCTTCGATAATCGACAGTTGCTCAGCGGTGGCGGCAGATGCATTGCTTGAGCTGGTGTTGGCTTGGTTACTGGCGGCCTGTTGCTTGGCGGTGCTCAGTTCGCTGCGCAGCTCGCCGAGCTGATTGCGTAACGCATTGAGTTCAGCCGCCGTGGCTTCGTACTTGGCGAGGGCCGCCATCGCTGCAGCTTGTTGTTCGCTTGCGCGCTCGGAGGCGCGCTCGGTGGCCGATGCTCCGTCCGTCGTAGCTTGTTGCAGCTTGAGCAAGTCAGCCTCGCGTTGGGCCAGTTGGCGTTGCGCAACTTCGAGTTCGCGGCGTGCATCCGTGACCGCATCATCAACTGCGGAGCTGCTACCGGCTTCGGCCCGACTCAGCGCTGCTTTGGCATCGGACAATTCGCGCCCCAGGGTTTCGACGCGACTACCAAGTTCACGAGTTCGGGTTTGCGCTGCGGTCAAATCGGCTTCCATCGCTTGCATGCGTGCGCCGGCGGTTGCGTCGGTGCTAGAGCTGCTGCTGCGGCTTTGCTCGATTCGCGCCAAGCGACTGAGCGCTTCGTCGAGTTGACGTTGCACAGCGGCAGCACGCCCGATTGCAAGATCGGCAGCATCAGAGTTGCCGGTCAAGCGCTCGACGTCGCGTTCCGCTTGTTCGGCTCGGGCCAGCAGTGCATTGAATTCCGTAGGGTCGACCGTTGGTAGCGGTTTGGCCCGCAGGGTTTTGAGCTCGTCGCGAACTTTGGCTGCGGCTTCTTCGCTAGCGTGGCGCTCGGCAAGCAACTTATCAGCGGCAGCTTTGGCTTTGCCGAGTTCGGCTTCTAAGGCTGTGACGCGCGCCCGTAAAGGCTCGCCCGCGCGCGCGGTTTCCATGGCAATGCCACGCGATTCGGCTAACTCGGTTTGCGCTTGGGTGAGTTTCGCTTGAATGGCCGCGACGTTGGCGGCAGCTTCTTGTCGAGCGGTATCGACCATGGCTTGCGCAGCAGCGCGGGCTGCGGCCACTGCAACTTCGGCGGCCTGTTGTGCGCGTTCGACTCCGTTGCGCGCCGCAGCCTTGGCTTCGTCGCCGGATTTTTGCGCCGCAGCCTTGGCTTCATCGACGCTCAATTGCGCCGCCGTGCGTTCGATTTGCAATTGTGATTCAAGGTCTGTGATGCGATCGTTGAGATTTTCGACTTCCGTTTCGTAGCCCGATATTTTGGCCGTCAACTCGGCGGTGCTAGCAGCGTGCGTGCTGACCGACTGCCGAAGCTCGTCGAGTTCACGTTCCAATTGGTTTTTGCGATCGACCAATGCCAAGGCCGCATTGTGTTCGGCGGCCAGCGTGCCTTCGAGGGTCGCTTGGCTTGCGAGTAGGTCCGCAACGGATGTTTTGGCGTCTTGAACCGAAGCCAGTTCTTGTTGGCGAAGAGCTTCGATGTCAATAACGCGCTGATTGGCGGCTGCAACTTCTTTGGCGAGGTGTTTACTTTTGCTGTCGGATTCGACTGCGCGACGCATCGAGTCCGATACATCTTTGGCCATGGATTTGGCGATGGTGTCGGCCGAGGACG
>JAYWHS010000015.1:0-1867 GCA_043777635.1 Kofleriaceae bacterium
GATAATATATTTGTTACCAAAGGTCGTCGGCGCAAAACCGGTGTCGTGCAAATCGGTGGCTTCGACGAAAACGAGATTTCGGTCACCGCACAAGTGCCCTTGGTATCGTTGGCCCGCCTGGCAAGCGCTGCCGATAGTGAAGCTGAAATCGACCTCACCGCGCCGGCAGCTAGTTGGCGGGATCTCGAATTGCGATTTCGCGGCTTGTATCGCGCGTTAATCATGAAGGGCGTGCTCAGCGCGTCCGACGTAGTCGAAGCCATGACCGCGCTCAAAGCCGAAGATCAAGAGTAGTCGCTCGCTGCGCTGGTACGTGTGAATGAACGGACACACTGTGCCAAGGCATGCGGTGTGCACGAGCCAAACTGGACGCAATTTCCAGCGTTTCCAATCAATTTTTCGCCATCATGACAAGGTACGAGATGGTACAACTCAGCAAGCCGTCAAGGACTCGCTTTCATGAGCATCGCTACTCTCGCTTGCACGCAATGTCGAACTCCATTTGGGGAGTCAGCGCTTTTTTGTGCCAACTGCGGCTGCGCCAAGCCGCGCATTGAACACGACGATTTGATCGGCAAAGTGCTGGGTGAACGCTTCACCATCTTGCAACGTATCGGCGGTGGGGTGTCAGGTAATGTCTATCGCGCCGAACACGTTACGCTACGGCGCAAAGTCGCGGTTAAAGTGTTGCACCACGAATTGTCGCGCGACGATTTAGCGATTGAACGTTTTCGGCGCGAAGCCACCACCGTGGCCGAGATCGACAACGAACATATCGTCGAGATTCATGACTTTGGCCGCACCCACGATGGCCGTCTATACATGGCCATGGAATTGCTCGAAGGCGAACCCCTCGACGAAATTCTGTCGCGCGACAGGCAACTCTCGGTTGAGCGCACCACGGATATTTTGATCCAGGTCAGCGAAGCGCTCATGGAAGCCCATGCCATTGGCTACGTGCACCGCGACTTACGGCCGCGCAATATTTTTCTTGCGGTGCGACGCGGTCAAGCCAACTTCGTCAAGTTGCTCGACTTTGGGTTAGCAAAGTTAGTCGACCCCGATCAACAAGCAGCGTCGACCAGTTTGGGCATGACCTTTGGCGATCCACGGTACATGTCGCCCGAGCAAGCGCGGGGTGATCGCATCGATCGTCGAGCGGATATCTATCAATTGGGCTGCGTCGCCTACGAAATGCTAACCGGGCAACCGCCGTTTACCGGCGATCGCGTGTTCGACATCTTGTCGAAACAAGTAACGGACTTCCCGATACCACTGCCGACCAAACGTCCCGGCATTCCACTGTGGATCGAAGCCACTGTGACCCGCATGCTGGCCAAAAACCCAGACAATCGGTTCGCAACCACGACGCGCTTAGTGGAAGCCTTACGGCGCGGTGCAGCCACCGGCGAAATCATGGACGAAGATGTCGCTCGGCGGCGCGAAAGCGTGCCACCAGCGTCGGTATCACGCGTGATGCAAAAGCTTGGTTTGCCGTTGGCTGACGACGTTGCGCCGGCTCGGGCCCTAGCCGCGCCGACGCAGACACCCGCGCCAGTGATCGCCGCACCCGCGACGGCAGCCAATACCCGATCGACCCAGCTTGGTACGCCATCGCTGGCGCCAACGGCATCGCAGCTCAGTGGCGCGACCCAGCTTGGCGTGCCACAGCAAGGTAACCAAGGCACGCAAGAAACCGCGAAAGGTTTGCCAGCGGTTACCCGTGCCGGTGGCCCGACCGGTACACCCTATGCCGGCACCGCTGCCATCGTCGAAACGGTGTCGGGCCACATCAGTGGGCCAGCGGCTATTTCGGCCCCTGTCGTAGCGATGATGCTACCCGCGTTGCCACCGACCGCAGCCATGC
>JAYWHS010000016.1:0-1863 GCA_043777635.1 Kofleriaceae bacterium
GTGACAATAATTTCATCGCCAACTTTGTACGGCGGCACCGCTGGCCAATTCTTGATGTCTTCTTTGGGCAAACGCTCAATTTCGACTTTGAGCGGCGCCCGCGGCACATCAACTACCCAAATGCTTTTTTCAGCTGGCGTGTCGACCGAGTCGCCGAGGTAAAACTTCGGACGTTGGCACCGCGTCGGATCATCGTTGATGGCTTTTTCTAAATCGAGGTCGGTCCAACCTGGTTGGCGAATCGCCGTGCCGCAATCGTAGGCCCATGTTACGTAGCCATGAATGGAAACGTCGGTGTCGAGCAGCTTGCGGCCGCGTACGCGCATTTCTTTGACGGCGTGTGAGCCATCGGGGCCAACGGGCGGCAACTCAAACGAAGGCACGCCTGGCATATCTACTTTGACATCGGCTTTCACCACGTCAGGCTTTGGCCCAGGCATTTTGGTTTCTTTGCAGCTGGTCAGCGGCACGACAACGAGGGTCGCGCACAAAACGGCGCCGACGGTGGCAAATGGACGGTTTGACATGGCAGGGTCATAACATGTGGCGATACCCGGCTCAAGCCGCAGTCCTCATCGGCTGTGCTGTAACGTGGGTTGGGTGCGATTCTCCGGTACGCGTGACCCCGTGGCGTAGCGCCCCGGACCCCACGGTGGTGGAGGGGGCCGTGCATTCTCCTGCCTTGGCGGCGGCATCCGAAGTTAGTGACATTCATGCTGCGCGTCCGCATACCCTGCGGATCGCCATGGACAGTGACCCGGGCCGGTTGTTCCCAATGGCGGCGGGCGGGCCACCGAGCCAATGGGCGCGGCGGATCACGGTTGGACCAGTATTTGAGCCGCTGCTTCGGTATGTGCCTGGGCCTGGAAGTGGAGCGAACGAGCGCACCCTCGGAGCTGGGCCTGGAAGTGGAGTGAACGAGCGCACGCTCGGAGCGGGGCCGCTCAACTCGCAAGCGCAATTCGGACCCCGGCTAGCCCGGGCCTGGCGGGTTATGCCTGGCGGTTTGGAGATCCGTCTTGAGTTGGAGCCTGGTGTCACGTTTCACGATGGGCATTCGCTGACCAGTGTGGATGTGCAATTCACATTGGACAGCATCCGCGACCCCAAGCGTCGAGTTGACCATCTACGGGCGATGCTCGACGACGTTGAAGCGATCGAGTTGATTACACCGACCCAAATTCGACTGCGATTGCGGCGGCCGAGCGCCTGGGCGTTGCGGGCCTTGGCCGAGATTCCAATCCTGCCGATGCACGTTTATAAAGATGCCCCCAACGGCGGCGGCACGCTCATCGGCAGTGGTCCGTGGCGCATGTCGTCCAACAAAAATGGCTTGGTCCACCTTTCGCGGTTCGACAAATACTGGGGTGGGCCCGCCAAGGTCGCTGATGTGGAGTTCTTTTATCAGCCCGACGCGGCGGTGGTGTTAACTGCGGCCAAGCGCGGCGATGTTGATATCGTGCCGTATCTGGTGCCAGCACATTGGCCTGAACAGGCATCTGCCCCGGGCGTAGCAGCGCAGTTTGTGCCGTTGGCGTTGGCGCCGCCACAATTTCGCTACATGGTATTCGGCGTCACCAAGCCGCCACTTGATCGCGTCGAAGTGAGACATGCGTTGGCCTTGCTGATCGATCGTCAAGGCATTGCGAAGTCGGTTTTTGATGGGCTGCGCCGGCCGGCACTTTGGCCTATTTGGCCCGGCGGCCCGATGATTGGTGACGAATCAGCGGCACCACCTTTTGATCCGGCCGCCGCCAGTCAACTGCTGGATGCGGCAGGTTGGACTGATTCCGACAAAGATGGCCTGCGCGATCAAAACGGTGAAAAACTGAAAATTACGCTGGTCGCCGTCGAGCGACCAGG
>JAYWHS010000017.1:0-1858 GCA_043777635.1 Kofleriaceae bacterium
GGCAGTCGGCCATCGCGATCCAACAGGTTGGTGTGGTGATGATTTGAAACGGCGCAGGTTGCAATGATCGCAACATTAAAACGAATCGCCGCCATAATCAGGCAGTACAAATAATTATTGTTGGTCCGTTCGTCGGGCCGTAACAAAAACATGCGGTTCACACAGCGCCGCGTCAGGGTGTAAAAGCGACCAGGCAAAACTTGGCGAGGTATTCCCATCCTTCGCTTATCCGCGATCAAGCTGCATTCGCCGCTGAAAATCGTATTTGATCGTCGCTCGGCAGACGCACCGGGTGTCAGGTGTCCGGAATCGGGACGATTTGTCCGAGGGCGGGACAGGATGTCCGAATACCGGACACTGCCACGGCGGCATCAGGGCGTCGAGGGTTGCGAGCGAGCTACCGCAATGACGTCGTGGGGCAACGAGTCATTTCGCTGCCGTGCGCAGCGTTGATGCATCAGTACGAACGCCATCGGGCCGCGCCGCTACGGCGTCGGATCGAGGCCGTGCTCTTGCCTCGAGCGCAGGCACGAACCGTCACCGGCTTGAACGCGGCGACATGGCGACGGTCGCTGATGATAGATGCCACAGGTCACTTTGCCGCCAATTTTGCCACGCAGGGCAAGGCACTTGCCATCGGGGGCGAGGCGCAAATGCGGCATGCCCTGCGGATCGTAGGTGACGTGTTTGCGCAGTAGATCTTGGCGCGTGAGGATTTTGTCGTCGGGTTTGATCTCTACCCAGAAGCCGAAGCCCTCAGCTCGATTACTCGGCAGATTCGAGCAACAAGCGCCACAACTCTGGCAATCGTAGTTCGCGGCCATGACCGACTACCGATTTGTCGCGGGTGTAGATGAACCACGGGCGCCGGGTTCTTCGCCCATCGGAGTAATATCGCTGCGGTCGACGCGCAGCGAAGTGCGATTAGGAAACCGCGCCGCTTGCCGCGCTGGAAAGCGATAGGTGAACGCCAGCAGCACGGTGTTGCGCGCGAAACCTTGAATAATCGTCAATGAATCGGCGTTGCCGCTTTGCCGAAGAAATTGGTAGCGCAGCGCCAAGCCGGAGGCTTCAGAAACTGCGTATTGCAGCGCCAAGTCGGCGTTGAAAATAGTGAAGCTCGAGGCTAGTTGGCCGCGTTCGGTATCGATGATTTGCGAGCGCGTAAACCCAACGGCTCCAACTGTCGACCAGCGTGGCCGGGCTCGCTCTGCCGATAGCCATGGTAACGGCATGTTAACAGCGGCGGTAACCGTGTCAGCCACAGTGTTCTGCGCGATAAACAAATTCGGCACGACGCTACGGCTGACCGAAACGCTGGCCGAGCCCCATTGCGGAGCGTACGCAAGTTGGCCACCGATGATGGGCACGACCACCGACTCGCCTTCGCTGGATACCGGTACAACAACGACCAAGCCTCCGTCGATAATACTGGTCCAGCGGCGTGACACATCGTGCCGCCATTGCCCAGCGGCACGGATATTAAAGAGTTGATCAGCGCCGAGCGTGCCATCGCCTCGCGAAAACGACACAAACGAGCCGGTAAGGTCGGCGCCAACTGCATCGCTGCGCCAAGTGCGATCGAAGCCGCCACCAAGCGAAAGATCGTACGCGTCGGTAGAACGGTCCATATCGTCGGTGGTTCGCACAGCCTGGGCGCGCGCGTGTTCCGTTAAACGAACTTCACGGGAGCCTTGGTACGAGAGTTGTTGGCTGGCGTCGGCCGAGATGAAAGTATTGGTCCCGGTGGGCGCCAGCGCACCGGCGGGATCGGCGGAGCGGGCCACCAGGGTGTTGAGTGTGCCGGTACCAACGCCGACCCCGGTCAATACCTCAGTGCGCGGCGAGAGCGCGAAAA
>JAYWHS010000018.1:0-1856 GCA_043777635.1 Kofleriaceae bacterium
ACCACGCCGTCGTCGGCATGTGCCGTGCGAGAAGCGGCAACGTTGCTGACAATCACATAAACCAATGCAACGCATAGGCAGTGGATGGCTCGGCGAAAGGTTTTTTGCTTGGACATTTTGATTTTTACTTCTCGCACCAGAGCATGCGCGACAGGGGTGACCGACACGACGCGGCTACTTTTTGACTTTGAACTTGAAGCACACCCATTGCGTGGTGGCTTGGCGTAGCAGATGAGTCGGCACCGGAATGGGAGTTTCGTTGCGGGCTTTTTTGACGCTTGCTAGTGCGCGATCAACGGAATCATCGAGTTCGCTTGAACCGCTTTTCTCTTTGAACTTGGTCTCAACGATTTTGCCAGCTGCATCAATGTGCAGGCAGCCCACCGGCACCCCGCCGTCGGCGAGAATTTCCGGATATTCCCAACCGGCCAACAAGTCGCCGACTAACTTTTGAAAGTACGGGTCGCCTTTGCTGACATCGGCAAAGCCGTGCTCATCGCCATCAAACGCACCGACATCTTCGTCGGTGGGCTTGCCAATCGGCAGATCGTCGCCGGAACGTTTGTACTTGTTATAGTCGTCTGGCGTTGGTTCGGTAGTCTTGGGCTTTGGGTCGTCAGGCTTTTTGTCGTCGGGCTTTTTTTGATCGTCGAGCGACAAGCCCTGCGGTTTGTCTTCCGGCGGCGGTGCTTGAAATTGTTTTTGCGGCTGCTTCGGCGTGTTGGGCTTTTTGTAGGCCAGCGTTGCTTCAATCGCTTCCATCTCGGTCAGGTTGGGGCCGTCGTCGGCCACCGTGGCGCTGCCAGCCCACACAATCGTCGGCACAATCATCGCCGCCAAAATGAGCAAGCTGCCGCCCGCCGCAATGCCTTGCAATTCACCGTCGCGGAAACTCATGGCGTGGCTCCGGCCGGCGCTGGCGCAGTCACTGGCACCGGGCCCGCCGTTTGGTCCAACAGTTCGAGCCCTAGGTCGGCATCTTTCCCGGCCGGCTCGGTAACCATCATCACTTTTTCGACGCCAGCATTTTTGGCTACGGCCATCGCGGTGACCACCACGCCGTAGGGCAGGGCTGCATCAGCGTCGATGTACAATTCTTTTTCAGCTTTGACGCGCTCATTGGCCGCCAGCTTCGCGCCCAAGTCTTTCCAGCTGACCTGGGTTTTGCCGATATACACTTGTTGGGTTTTGCTGATCACCAGCGTGAGCTTGCCTTGCGGATCTTCGATCTTCGCAGTGCTCACTTTGGGTAAATTGATTTCGACCCCGTTGTTCATCATGGGGGCCGTGATCATAAAAATGATCAGCAGCACCAACATGATGTCGACCATCGGAGTTACGTTGATTTCTGAGTTGAGGTCGTCGCCGCCTCCGCCGCTTCGCATTGACATGGTTTGCTCCTAGCGAAGGAAGTGACGTTTAATAATATTGAGATAGTCTTGTTCGAACATTTCCATCTCGGCGCGCTGCACTTTGATTCGGCGCATGAAGAAGTTGTACGCCATGACTGCTGGGATTGCCGCTACAAGTCCAATCGCGGTGGCGAAAAGCGCTTCGGCAATATGTGGGCCAACCACGTCCAAGCCGGCGCTGCCTTTGCCTGCGATTTCTTGAAACGCCAACATGATGCCAACCACCGTGCCCAACAAGCCGACGAATGGAGCCGACGAACCGGTCGTTGCTAGAAACGGCACCATGGATTCGAGCTTGGTGGTTTCGGTGGTTTGGGCTTTGCGCAACGCCCGCTCAATATTGGCCAAATTGCCTTCGCGGTCTTCGCGCAGGTTGTCGTCGGACGACAACTTGGCTAGCTCAGTGTAGCCGGCCACGAACATCGATGAGATCGGGCTGTTTTT
>JAYWHS010000019.1:0-1854 GCA_043777635.1 Kofleriaceae bacterium
AAATAACCCAACGTGCGGGCTGCGCACTGCGCTGGCGAAGGCGCATCGCCGTACCAGTCAATTATTTTGATCCGCATGACGCGCATGCCAACCGTACGAGCCAAGGCAATCTGGAAGACCAGCAAATAAATCATTGTAACGGCAATCAGCATTGCTACCACCATGATGATGGCAGGCTCTGCTCGGAGAAAATAATCGAACCACATGTCGAGATCGAGCAGGCCGATGTTGCTCGGCGGCAAATGCACGCCAGCAATTTTGCTGGCTAACCAAGTGAGGATGGCGGTCGCTGGAAAAATCAGGGCGAAATCGATCATGGCAGCGGCGAGTCGACGAAAAAAGCCAACCACCTGCACAGCGTGCGCCGAACGTGGAGCTGCGCCTTTGCGACGTGCGGACGTATCCCGGTTGCTTCCAGTGCCAGCGTGGTCAACAAGATCTACCGGTGCCGAAGGCACGCGCGACGGCGTGTCGGCAAGCAAGATCGGCTCAGAGTCCACCATACCTAGTTATACGGCCGGCTGGCGGCGGAACGCAAATCTCTAGCGTCGATGAATGCGCCTGGCGTTAGCTGGCCCCAGCGCGCAGCAAGGCAACCGCGATCACCGGCGCGGTTTCGGCCCGCAAGATTCGAGGCCCCAAATCGGTTGGGCAAAAGTGCAGGCTGGTCAGCGTTTCCAGTTCGTCCGCAGCGAGCCCGCCTTCAGGGCCGGTGAGCACGACAATTGCCTTGCAGCGGTCATCGCTTGTGCTTGGTCGCAGCTGCACCAGCGGAGCGCCGCCTGAAGGATGCAACAAAAGCCGCAACGCATCAGCCGGAAGTCGGGCCAACGCCCCGCCGGGTCCATGCAAAGGCAGCACGCCATCGATCGTAGCTTCATGGGCGCGGCCGGCTTGTCGTGTGGCGGCGGTAATGGCACTGCGCCACTTGTCAACGCGCGCCCGGGCTCGGTCGCCATCGAGCTTGACCACGGCGCGTTCGGCTTGCCAAACTAAAATTGCGTCGACGCCAACTTCGACCAGTTTTTCGATGCAGTAGTCGAAGCGATCGCCTTTGATCAAAGGAATCATCGCCGTGATGTGCGGCAACACCGGCGGCGCCGTGACCGGTTGTTGTGCTGCGACGACAACTGTTGTTGCCGTCAGTCGAATGATGGTAGCGGCCGCCGTTCGCCCGATGCCGTCGAACAGCTCCAGTGCCTCACCGACCCGGACCCGGCGGACGCGGGTCAGGTAGTGGGCTTCGTCGCCCGCAATCGTGACTTCTCCTGCGGTAACGGTGGCAAGGTCGTGAGCGACGCGAATCACGGTTACGCCCCTGCGGGTTTTTTCAACGTGACCGAGGTCCAGGCCGGGTCTTGGCCGGTGCGCAACTGGTCGCGCACCATGCCAGCGGCGACAAATTCATCGGCCAGTGGCTCGGCTTGCGGTGACAAGATCCCGGATAGAATCAGCGTTCCGCCTGGCGCCGTGCGCCCGATCAGCGACGGCAACAATGCCCGCAACACGTGGGCTTGAATGTTGGCAAGCACCAGTGGGTAGTCACCCGCGAGGTCGTCGAGAGGTGTGATCGCACTGGTCATACGATCGCCAACCCGATTGATTGCGGCGTTTTCGCCACAAGCTTTCACCGCGATGGGATCGTTATCAATGGCCAGGCATGTTGCCTCCGGCCATCGTTTAGCTGCCGCGATTGCCAAGATGCCCGAGCCCGCGCCGACATCCAAAACTTTGTGCGGTGTTGCACCGGAGTCGGCATGACGTTGCAGTTCTTCAAGTACTAACTGAGTTGAAGCGTGCGAACCGGTGCCGAACGCCATCCCAGGATCCAAATCAATCACCAATTCTCCGTCG
>JAYWHS010000020.1:0-1854 GCA_043777635.1 Kofleriaceae bacterium
GCTGGCGCGGGCGGTCCCGGATTGTTGGTGATCCGTGGCTCCAACCCACAGGACTCGTACATCGCCATTGATGGCATCCAAGTGCCCATCTTGTTTCACTTCTTTGGCTTACAAAGCGTGCTGCCGTCGGAGTTCATCTCCAACATTGAGTTTTCACCAGGAGGCTTCGGCGTCGAAGAAGGTCGTGCCACCGGCGGTGTAATCAATGTTGTGACCCGCTCTGAACCAATTACCAAGACCACTGCATTCACCGAGTTGTCGTTTATTAATGCCGCAGCGTTAATGCAAACGCAGTTGTCAAAAAAGCACAACGTGCAGCTGTCAGCCGCCATTCGACGCTCGCTGATCGATTTCATTTTGCCTGCGGTGCTTCCCGACACCGTCAAATTCACGGCGGCGCCGACCTACTACGACGCTCAGCTGCGGCTTGACTGGCGTCCGAAAACCGGACATCGATTAACCGCCTTTGCGCTCGGCAGTCTCGACAATCTCGAACTGCTCAACAACAACATCGACTCCAACGACCCAGTGACCAGCAATGCTACGTTTCGCAATGAAACTGGTTTCGCGCGTTTGATCGCAACGTGGGAATACGGTAAAGGCCCGCTATTAAACCGGTTGGTGGCCAGCACCGGCTACTCTGAATTCAAGTTTTACGTCGCCGATCGCTACTTGGATTTCGATCAGCGCGTACTCGAAATGCGCGACGACTTCAACTATCGCTTGAGCAGCAAAGTCCGGTTGCGCACCGGCGGCATGGCCCGGCTCGACCGCCGCACCATCAAAACCAAATTCCCCCCGCAACCGCAAGAAGGCGAACCACCACCAACCAGTTTTTCCACCGGCGAGCTGGTTGAACTTAATCAACAAGTAGGCAACTCGGTGCTTGGTGCATATGCCGCCTTGGATCTGCGGCCAAGCACACGGACCACCTTCACCTCGGGTGTGCGCGTCGATTACTACAATCATATTGGCGATGTCGTGATTGCACCGCGCACCCAAATCTCACATGAACTGACTCCGCGCTGGACGCTACGGGGCTCGATCGGCGCGTACAATCGTGGCCTTGAGCAAGCGCAAAGCGTGCCCACCAACCTCGACCCTGAACGTGCGACCCAATACGTTGGCGGCGCCGAACTCAACGTTGCCAATGGCATCTCGGCAACGGCGACCGGATTTTACACCGACCGTCGGCGCTTAGTTGTACGCGATCCGGTGTTAGCGCGAGTTGATATTCAAAACTCGTTTGTGAACCGTGGTTCGGGCCGCTCCTTCGGCGGCGAACTATTGGTGCGCATGCGCCGCAACAACGTATTTGGCTGGCTGGCCTACACACTGCAACGCTCGGATCGCATCGATCAACCGTTAGCCAACCGGCGCTTATTCGATGCCGACCAAACCCACAATGTGGTCGCTGTCGGTAGCTACAAATATGGCAAATGGGAATTTGGCGCGCGCTTTCAATACGCAACTGCAGCACCCGAAACTCCGATCCTGGGTTCGACCTACCTTGCCGACGCCAATATTTATGTGCCGCGTTACGGCGCGGTAAACTCCATTCGTGGCGAAAACGCCCATCAACTTGATATCCGGGTAGACCGCAGATGGAAATTTGCCACCTGGGAACTGTCGGCGTTTCTCGATGTCACCAATGTCTATATGCACGCTCGGGTCCTGGGCTACAATTATAACTTCGACTACTCCGAGCGCCTGCCGACTAACGATCTGCCGATCTTTCCAGCCATTGGCCTACGCGGGACTCTCTAATTTCTCTCGTGCATTCAATTATTTACAGATGCCTCGAATTCAAATCGTTCATTTGGTAACCCCTCCCACGGCCACGCCGTCTAACTT
>JAYWHS010000021.1:0-1854 GCA_043777635.1 Kofleriaceae bacterium
ATTGGGTGCAGCGTCAACGGAAAAGGCAGCTACGAAGCGCGCGGCAATTTCCGTTTTGGCTACGACAATCCTAACGGCTCGACGGCGCTGGGGACCGACAGCGTCGGTTGGAAATTTGATGTCCTTGCGGAGACCAAATAGTGCGCGCAGCTATGTTGAGCGCAGTCATCCTTGTGGTTGGGTGCGGTGATTCGACGCCGACGATTGATGCGCGCAAAAACATCGACGCTAAAGTGGTGGATGCTCGGCCGATTGATGCTGCGCCGATTGTTGATGCGTCACGCATTACCTGCTTCACTAATTACGACTGCCCAGCGTCGGAAAAATGTTTTGCCGAAGTTGGTACCACCGATGCGCGGTGTGTGACTGGCGCGCGCGGCACCGGGCTGGTGGGCACGACCTGTACGAGCGAAAACCAATGCAAAAGTGCGTTGTGCGTTGACGCTGCGAGCGGGCAGGGCATGAAATGCTCCGATACTTGCACCATTGACCAAGATTGCGCACCGAGTTTGCCGCGCTGCGTTTTTGTGTTTAGTGAAAAAATTTGTGTCCGATAGTTTTGAAGTAACCTGTCGCGCCGAGTGCGGTGCATGTTGTATCGCGCCTTCGATCTCTCCGTCGCTGCCAGCGCTGCCGCACGGCAAAGCCGCAGGCGTGCGCTGCCCACATTTGAACATCGTGCAGGCCTGCAACTTGTTTGGTCTGCCCGGCCGACCGGCGACCTGTATCGGCTTGCAACCCAGTGCCGAGATGTGCGGGGAAAGCCAAGCCGAGGCGTTGGCCACAATTACCAACTGGGAAATTGCTACGGCGCCAGCGGCACCCACAACGCACAAATAATGCTTAGCAGGCCGGCACCAAGTCACGACCGACGAAGAATTCTTTGACCAACGCATCCCAGCTGCGAGCATTTTCTGCTGGTCCGCACTTGAATGCTTTTTGGCTCAGCTTGCCGCGCCGTAACATTTCGCGTTGCTCCACGTAATATCGCAGCGCCAGTTCGGCCCCGTATTCATTCACCGAGTCGCCATTGTCGATGGTGAACGCGTAGTACGTGCCACCGCGCACTTTGGTGGTGCCGGGCGCGTAAGGTGCCAAGCATGCGGTGCGATTTTTCGCGGATTTACATTTGAGCAAAATCGCATCGTAGTCGGTGCGCAACGCATTGGCCGACCAACTTTTGTGGGCAAAATCATTCATGTGAAAGATTTCGTGAAACATGGTTTCGCGCACCACGTCGCTGTTGCGGTGCAGCGAGCCATTGATGTTGTAGGTAACCGTCCACGGCATTGCAAATGCCGCCGGCGTGCGCTTTTTTTCTGAGCGCACGAAGCGCACCGTGAGGGCCCGCCAGCGAAAGTTAAATGCAGGGTTCGGCGCGTCGATAGCAGTGCGCGCATCGGTGCGCGTGGCCTCGGCCAATTGGGTAAAGAACGTATCGTAGTCACGCAATGCCGCGATCACCCAGCCCAAATGTTTGGGATCGGCAGCAGGTTCAACTGGCAGCAATTTGATGATGCCGCGATAACCGCCGTCCATGTTGTCGGCCTGGCCCGGCGCCATGACATCGCCGGTGTTGGCGTAAAGTGCGAGGAGCTGGTCGCGCACCGCGTTTTTGTTACGGCTTTTTTTGCTGGCGGGTGCGGTGGCGGTATCGCCGTAGCGCTCGGCGATCATGCAACTCACCAGCGTGCGCACTTCGCCCGCATCGAGCTTGGCCAAACCAGCGGGACCAGCCGCCTTCGGTTGGCACGCGGAAGGGCTCACCGGAAACAACAACTCGGCTACGTCCTTGACGGCGATCGGCGGATCGTTGGTTGTCACCGCCGGAATCAACAGCTTTTTGGCCGATGC
>JAYWHS010000022.1:0-1853 GCA_043777635.1 Kofleriaceae bacterium
CCGCCTTCATGCTCAGCAGAACGCACTTTATAGCCTCGACCCATTGGTCCGAAAGTCCGCCAGTCCGCCAGTCCGCCAGTCCGCCAGTCCGCCAGTCCGCCAGTCCGCCAGTCCGCCAGTCCGCCAGTCCGCCAGTCCGCCAGTCCGCCAGTCTAAAACGGCACCGGACTTTCAACTTCAATCGCTTGCCCGGTCCACGGATGCACAAACCGCAAACTCGCGGCATGCAACATCATGCGCGGCACCGTTGCATCGGGGCCTCGTCCATAGATTCGATCGCCGACAATCGCCACGCCCAACCCGTTGAGATGCGCGGCATGAATCCGAAGCTGATGCGTGCGTCCGGTGAGCGGCGACAGCCGTACTCGCGTTCGATTATCGACAATCGATAGAACTTGAAAATCGGTTTGTGCCGATTTGCCGAGTTCGACGTCGACGATTTGCCGAGGCCGATCGTAATGATCGGGGCGGAGCGGCAAGGTTATTAAGCCAGTGCTGCCGACCGACAATGTGGGCAAGGTGCCATCGAGTATTGCGATGTAGTGTTTGGTAACGTCACGGCGCGCAAACAAGTTGTGCATCGCGGCTAAGGTCGCTGCATCGAGACACACGATCATTAAGCCTGAGGTATCTTGGTCGAGGCGGTGGGCGACGGTCGCTGTAGGATTTTGAAAAGCGAGTTGCAGTCGGGTCTGTAACGAGTTAGCCAGCTTGGGACCACGGCCAGGAATGGACAACATGCCGCTAGGTTTTTCCACCACGGCGAGGCGATCGTCTTGAAACCAAATCCTAAGCTCGTCGGTATCTTGCGGCGCTGACGCCTTGGCCACGGTTGACACATCAGTCGAAGGGCCGAGCTGGCTATGTGGGGCAGCGAGAAGCGCAGGGGTCGAAGTAACGACCGGCGGCAACATGCGCGGCAAAATTGCGCCGCACTTGCCACGGCATGGTGGATAGAAAACGCCGTGGACCCGGCCGCCGTGGGTTGGTGGCGCGCCGATCCAAAACTCTGCAAGCGCCAACGATTGCAGCCCATGCGTATTGGCAAAACCGACCAGCTTTGGCGCCGCACAATCGCCGGCGCCGCCAGGTGGATCATGCGGCGCAAAGCAAGATCGCAGTGGCACCGTTTTTCCGTCGGGCCCATGCAGTTGATACTCGTCATACACGGTTTGCATGAAGCGCCGCGACGTGGCCGATCGCAACTCGCGCAGTTGAGTGTGGGCTGCGGTTAACGGTTGCAACGTTGCGCGTGCGGCTTGCACCGCGTTGGTCAGCCGTTGTTTGGCTTCACGTTGCAGCGTGCCGTCACGACGACTCTCATCGTCGAGGCGATCCAGCATCGTTACGTCATCGGTATGCTGCTCACGTAGGGTGGCACGGGCTACGCGCCGTAGCGTTACCTCATCGCGCAGACGTAACAGTTCCCTAGTTTGCGCAGCGTCGGCCGCTAGCACTGCCGCTGTGGCCGCTTGCCACGCAGCACTTTGTTCGAGTGATTGCAATTGCGCGTCAAGAGTTGCCAAATAGGCTTCGCCGTCGGTCCACCACAACGCGCGTGCGGCTTCGTCAAACAGCGGCGGTACAAAGCCGGCGCGCTGCCAAACACCGTCGAGCTTGCCGGAAAAGCCACGCAGAAAACCAATGCGCGCAGCGCGCTGGGGAAGCGAATCTTCGGCAACCACCAACACGCCAAACATCTTGCCAGCACCGGGTTGCTGCAGGGCTTGTAGCGTGGCGGCAGGTAATTCGGCAATGACGTGCGCTGCAGCAGCCTGAGCCAGTGGATGGATCGGCTGACGGAATGCATCCGCCGCAAACAAATCGCCCATAGCTGTTGGGCGATCCGCCAC
>JAYWHS010000023.1:0-1851 GCA_043777635.1 Kofleriaceae bacterium
GTTCGTCGAATGAAACCAACTCTTTTGTGTTTGTTAGGAGCGACCTTACTCACCAGCTGCGGTGGCAAATCAGCCGCGACAACTACGCCAGCTAAAACCGAAGTAGTTGCGACGCCACCAGCTGCGACGGTAAAAACCCTTGCAGAACTATGTGCATCGAGCAAAACCGTGCTGGCCGCTGCCAACGTTCCCGCGAAAGCGGTCGGCGCCGAAGGCAATTCCGGCGATGGCTCAGCCGAAGGCAATCCGGGCAATAAAGTTGCAAGCATGAAAGACCTCGAAGCGTTGGCTAAAACCAAGTCAAATATCGAACTCATCAGTCGTGCGCTGGATGTGCCCGCAGCCAAACGCAACGCGCGTTGGGATGAACTCGTGGCCGGCGCCTTCGTTGGCTACGTTGGTGGCATCGCCGCCAAAGGCGACGCACGCGAAACTGTGATGGTTGCCCAAGGTGCGCTAGAAACATTCCCATTGGTGCGCAAGTCGCCCGCGTTTATGGAGCTTTACAGTAAAGCGGCCGGCCCGGGAATTAAGGCTTGCGTGCAGGACTCTTACAGTGGTGAGCAGTGCCTCAAGCTCGCCAAAGAAATTGTCGCAACCAATCCTGACAACGCCACACTACTCAAAAGTGTTGCAGATGCGATTTATGGTTCAACCGGTGCCAAATATGTCGCTGCACCATTTTACGATCGCTTGACGGTTGGGCAGGCTGATAGCCCATACTGCAAAGATCCATCGCTGGTCGACTCGATTACAAGCGCTTTGGAAACTCCAGCCGACAACGACATTGCAGCGAGCGCTCGCGACGTTGCGGCGTACTGGTGCTTTAGCCAATTCGAAGGCCCCATCAAAGCCGGGCTTAGTGTCGCCGAGCCGAATTCGTTCTTGGTTGAAAATGGTTGCGCGGTGCTGAAAGGCAAAGGCGCAGTGAAGTAGGGAAGCGTTGGCGTTGGCGCCAGCGCTCATGGCCGATGACAACGTATCTTCCTTGATTGCTGTTTTTTACGCTGTCCATAGGTGCCTCCAAGTTTGTCGTCCGAAATCCGGACAATCTTAGACTTTCGGATTACCGCGCAAGCAAGTGACCGTGAACCAGGCTTGAGGGCTCAAGCAGCGGTATCGCCGACGCGGTTCGCTGTGATGAATTCTTCAGATACGACGTCGTAAACGCGCACTTCGCCGTGGCTTAGATCGTAAACCCAGCCATGCAGCGAGATGGTGTGAGCGGCGAGGCCGCGCGCGATCGGAGGGTATGTAATGAGGTTGCTCAGGGACAGCAGGACATTCTCCTCGACGGCAGTCTTGAGTAGCTCCGTCGGGGGTGGAGCTAGCGCGCGGGCAGCGGTGGCCGCCGGCACAACGGCACCAAGCCACTCGTGCAGGCTAGTGAGGTGCGCAAGGACGTCGATGCCATCAACCGCAGCCTTGACCCCGCCGCAGCCATCGTGGCCGCAAACCACGATGTGCGGGACCTTGAGTACTTCGACGGCGTAGTCGATGGCAGCGCCGACGGAGGAGTCCGCATCGGTAAACGCGGGTACCACGTTGGCGATGTTGCGCACGACGAAAAGCTCGCCGGGCGACGATGTCGTAAGCAGCTCGGGGATGACGCGCGAGTCTGAGCAGCCGACAAACAGCGTGCTGGGATTCTGGCCGTCGCGGGCGAGGGAGCGGAGGTAGTCGGCTTCGCCGGAGAAATACTCAGCGCGGAAACGTGCGTGGCCGGACAGCAAATGTTTCGTCATGGCTTGTTCTCAGTGGCAAGGAGGTTTTTCTGTAGACTGTCGCAGATGCGATCGAGCGGGAGGTCGTTTTCGCGGCGGCCGAACGGGCCCTCAATCTCGGTCCCGA
>JAYWHS010000024.1:0-6146 GCA_043777635.1 Kofleriaceae bacterium
GGCGCGATGACGCCGCTACCATCCTGGCTGCTCTCGTTGCTATCTTCACCACCCGTTACTTTGGTCGGCAACAGATGTTCTAAGCCGTGTTTGCGTAGCCGGTAATATAATGTCGAACGATTGATGCCCAGGGTGCGGGCCGCGCTCGCGATATTGCCGCGCGATTTTTCGACCGCAGTCATGATCTCTTTGCGCTCGCTATCTTGCAGTCGTTCCGATAACGATTTGCCTTCGTCGCTGGTGCCGCTCGAAGCTGCACCATGTGCCACCACACCGCTGGTTATGGCCGACATTGGCGGCATTTGCACTGGCAAAACAATCGGGCCGGAGCCACCACCCGGTGCGCCGGGTGCATTGCCACGTCGGCCGAAATCAAGATGGCTAATATTGAGCTCTGCCCCGCGCGCCAAAATCATTGCGCGTTCGATGATGTTTTCTAGTTCGCGCACGTTACCGGGCCAATTGTATTCACGCAATTTTGCTAGCGCGTCGGTTGCCATGCCGCTGGCTTTGACACCCATGCTGCGTGCGAATTTTGCAATAAAGTGATGCGCTAGCACCGGAAGATCGTCAAGGCGATCACGCAATGGTGGCAAGTTGATCGGGAAAACATTGAGGCGGTAGTACAAGTCTTCGCGGAACTCGCCGTCTTCGATCATTTTTTCGAGGTTGCGGTTGGTTGCCGAAACTACGCGGACATCTACTTTGATCGTTTCGGAACCACCGACGCGTTCGAACTCGCGTTCTTGCAGGGTCCGCAACAGTTTGATCTGCACATCCATCGGCAAATCGCCAACCTCGTCGAGAAATAGTGTGCCACCGTCGGCTAATTCAAAACGGCCAGGTCGGCGTGCCATGGCACCGGTAAAACTGCCCTTTTCATGGCCGAAAAGTTCAGATTCAAGAATGCCTGGTGCCAGCGCGGCACAGTTTACGCGAACAAACGGTTTTTCTTCGCGTGGTGAGTTGATGTGGATTGCATGTGCGACCAACTCTTTACCGGTGCCGGTTTCGCCACGCAACAACACGGTTGAATACGTGGATGCAACCTGTTCAACTTTTTGCAGCACTTCATTGAGTGCCGCCGACGAGCCAATGATGTTGCCAAAATCGAACTCACCATGGAGCTGTTGATTGAGGTAGCCGGTGTATTCGGCAAGCTGCGCTGCCAACCGGGCATTATCGCGGGTGAGCTGGAAGCGTTCGAGTGCGTATTGCAGCACGCCGCGAACTTCTTTGGCTTCCCATGGTTTGGTAATGTAGCGGTAGACTTGACCCAGACTTATCGCCTCAATCAAGACGTCGACATCGGTGAAGGCGGTAAGGATCAACCCGACGACTTCTGGTTTGCGCGTTCGTACTTCGCGCAACAACTCCATCCCGGTCATCTTCGGCATGCGCTGATCGGTGACTACTACCGCGATATCTTTTTGCGCGAGGATTTCGAGGGCTTCGGCACCGCTGGTGGCGGTGACAATGTCGAAGACCTTGCGAAAATTGAATCGAAAGGCATCAAGGTTGTCCTGCTCATCGTCGACGATCAGAATGGGGTAGCGCTTGAGGTCCAACGTCATGGAAACCATTGTTATCACTGCCGCCCCGGCGTGTATACGGCGACATGTGTCGGTCCATGCAAAGCTAGCAGAATCGGTAAATCGGCTTGCTCGGACCCGGTTGCTCGCGGCACACTACGGCAATGAAGCGCTCTTTGTGGACCGTGTGTGTGGCTGTGATTTTAGCTGGGCCCGCCGTGGCATCGGTGCCAGCGTTTGCCGACCAGGCGATGGCGCCAACCGCCAAATCGACGGGGGTGCTCGACCTAACCTTGCTCGATCAAGGCAAGGGCTCGTACCGCCTGCAAAACGCCACATACCAAGTGACATTTCCGGCCAAGCCCGAGGTTTCGGCCCAAGATACTTCGACCAAAGACATCACCATCAAAGGTGCCTTGGCAATTCAAACGACCGATCGAGCAGGCAATCTGGGCAATGGTTTCATGATGGTGCCAATTCCAGCCGCCGTGCCGTACGACGCTAAAGCGGGCCTCAAAGCTGCGCGCGATAGTATTTTGCAAAGTGTCAAAGGCAAGGTGGTGAAAGAATCGCCGGCCAATGTGGGCGGGGTGCCAGGCACCAAGACCGTGGCCCATGGCAGCGTCGACGGTACTAAGCTCGAAGTGAGCACCTGGTTTGCCTTTGACAAAAAAAATCACACGGTGTTAGGGCTGTTCACCTTGCGTGAACTGGGCAAAGCCAGCGACGACGTACAAGTGTTCGTCGATTCCTTCAAGGTCATCAGTGCGGGCGCCGCGCTGGTCGGAGCCAAGGCCGATGGCATCGAACGAACCGGCTTTCATAATGTTGAAATTGCACCAGCCGCCAACGGCACGTATGTGCTCAAGGGCGAAGGTTTCTCGGTCGTATATCCAAGCAAGCCAGCTTTCAGCACTTTCGATGTACCGTGGCCATCTGGTGCTAACAAAGCAGGCACGGCGATGGCCGAACAAGGTGAAGGCGCGCACGGCATCGTGGTCACCTACGTGCCCGATGGGCTGACGTACGACGCCAAGGTTGGGCTCGACGGTGCACGCGACAAAATGCTCGAAAATATGAAGGCCAAGCTAGTGTCCGAAAAACCTGCAACCTTGAGCGGCTTCAAGGGCCGCGTGGTTTATGGCTCGATGATCATTCAAGGCAAACAAGCCACAGTGCGCGCCCACTTGGCGTATTTGCCGAAGCGCCGCGCTGCGTTTGGTGTGCTGAGTTTGTGGGTGGCTGGTGACCGTGTCGGTGAGAAAAACGCCAACACGTTTCTCAAGTCGCTCAAAATTACCAAGTGAGAGTTAACAAGGGCTAAGTCGCCGGTGCTCAACCCACCACGCATTGCTCGCACGGGGCCTGAATTCAAGCACTTGAAAATTCGGAACCATTGAGAAGAAGTGCTTTTTCTTAGCTGGTACAAAGAGCTAACGATAGTCTGCTCACCTGTACGTCGCGGAAAAAATGGCAGTGTACGAAGCTTTAGTTGGTCAAATTTCGGGATTCTGGCTCGATCCAGGACGGCCGGTGCCGACCCAGCAGCCTTCGTACTGTCCAACTGGCGCACTACTTTTGCCGCTCGGCACTTCAACCATTTCAATGGCATCTGAGTTTGTTTGTCTTGACTTGGTACTTGTGCCGAAATGGAATGAAGTCGATCACTGTTGGGTGCCCTTGTCAGAAGCAGTACGTTACACCTATGCGCATTCCATGGGATTGATGCACGGTGAAGTATGGCGGTTGGCGATCTCTTTCCTGATCGTGCCGATCTTCGTCGATTTGCCGGCCAACGCTTAGCGCGACTGACCACCCCAGCGGCACTAGCACTAACGATCGACACCTATCAACATGCAGTTGCAGATCGCCCGGATCATCCGAGCTCGCATCGCTTATTAGCGGACGCGTTGGCCTGCAACAACCAATGGTCGGACGCTTTCGCTGCACTTGAAACCGGGTTGAGTTACCGGTACCCCGCCGATCGTTTCAACGCTGTGAAGCACGTCATGCTCGACGATGTAGGCCTGCTCGGAGCAGCCTGGGCTGCGGCAGAACCACAGCGCCAAAACGAAATTTCCAAACGCGTGCGGGCGCTGGGTGCCAGTTTGGCCAACGCCCCTTCAACTCGATTCGTATTGTACTGGGAAACCGACGCCAACGACGTCGACTTTCACATTTACGATGCCCGCGGTGGCCATGCCTTTTACTCCAATCCAATTTTGCCGTCGGGCGGATCGTTGTATGGTGATGTCACAACTGGCTATGGCCCCGAATGTTTTGTCATTCCCGACCGCGCAAGCGCAGGGCCGTATCGTATTTCGATCAACTACTATGCGATGGGGCCCATGGGCTACGGCATGGGCTCAGTTGAAGTTTTGCGTCACAACGGCCACGGCAAGCTCACCTTTGAAACCCGACCTTTCATTGTGATGGTGGATCACGCCTTTGTTGAGTTGGGCACGATCAAGTAGGCGCATTGTCGACCCCATGCCCCAGTTCAGGCGACTCGGGATTTCCCTCATCGCCGCCCTGTGTCGTTCGTAATCGCCCGCATACCAGTCGCATTCGCCTCGCTTTCCCCTTAACCACTATTTAGCTTGGCCTTTTGCCCCACTATCAGCGGATGACGCCAGAGCGGGTTTGACCCTTGCCGCTGGCTGTGTAACCATTGAAAACTATCGGGGAAGTCCCTGGAGGTCTCATGTTTTCGCGGTCCATGTTTTTTGCAGCAGCGCTCACCGGCGCAGTATCTTTAAGCTTACTCACCTCGGCTCCGGCCCACGCCCAAAACGCGGGTAACGTCGATCTCAACGGCTTCCGGCCGGCGATCGATTCGCGTGGCTACATTACCGTAAACGCTTCGCAAGTGCTGGGCCACGGCGATGTGTCATTCGGCATGGGTGCCCTCAACTGGGGCCACAAAATGCTCGAGTTGGACAACGGCACCAACACGTATGAAGTGAGCAACATGTTCACGGGGACGTTGGTCGGTGCCCTGGGTCTCAAGTTTGGCCCAATTGAACTCGAGCCAGGTATCTCCGTCCCGGTCACGATTTGGAACGGCGATCGGTCGCCTGACGATGTGTCGGATCCGCAAAATCCTCGACGCTTTAAGACAGATGGCCAAGGCTTTGGCAACATTGGCTTGCACCTCAAGACTCGCTTCTTGAAGACCAGCAAAGGTCCGAAAATTGGCTTGGGTTTGATCGCAAGTCTGTACTTGCCAACCGGCATCTTGGGCAAAGATCTCAATTCCAAAGATGCGTGGCTTGGCGATAGCAACCTGACTCCGCAAGTCATGATGATTCTCGACAAGGAGTTTGGTTCAACCCGGCGTTTCCGGGCTGGTCTCAACGCTGGTATTCGGCTGCGCAAAGACACGCTGTTTCTCGATAACGCCACGGGCGTGCCTTCCACTGGAAAATCCACCACAGCTGGCTCGGAAATTCCGTTCGGCGTGGCGCTCGGTTACGCCATCGTGCCGCAAAAATTCGACCTCATCGCTGAGATGTTCGGCGCGGCATCACTCAAGAGCCAAACCAACTACCAGTCGCTCGAAGCCTTGCTGGGTGCCAAGTATTACTTGGGCCGCAATTCATTTTTCAGCTTCGGCGCGGGCCGTGGCTTGATGGTCGACAAAGGCGGCAACCCGGATATTCGTGGTTTCATCGGCATTGTCTATGAGCCGAACATCGGCGATCGCGATGGCGACGGGCTTAAAGACGACGTCGACAAATGCCCAGATGATCCCGAAGATTTCGATGGCTTCCAAGATGCCGATGGTTGTCCTGATCCCGACAATGACCGCGATGGCATCCTCGACGTTGACGATCAATGTCCAATGGACCCAGAAACCAAAAATGATTTCCAAGACGAAGACGGTTGTCCTGACGGCGTCAAAGGTGATCGCGATGGTGACGGCATTCTCGACGAAGTCGATAAATGTCCCGATGATCCTGAAGACAAAGACAACTTCGAAGATGACGACGGCTGTCCTGATCCCGACAATGACAAAGACGGCATTCTCGACGTCGATGACTTATGCCCGAACGATCCAGAAGATCTTGATGGTTGGGAAGATGAAGACGGCTGTCCAGAACTCGACAATGATAAAGACCGGATCCTCGACAAAGACGACCAGTGCAATCCAAAACCTGGCCAAGACATCAAAGAAACCCAAGAAACCTACAACGGTAAAGACGACGAAGATGGTTGTCCAGACAAGGGTCGGGTAACGCTCACGGACAACGAAATCATCATCCTTGATATGGTGTACTTTGAAACTGCCAAAGCAGTGATCAAGAAAGAATCGTACGATATTCTCGACGCTGTGGCCGCAACGCTCAAAGGCAACCCAGGCATCCAGTTGATCGAGATCCAAGGCCACACCGACGAACGCGGCAACGACGCGTACAACCTTGACCTCTCGGATCGACGCGCTCACGCAGTTGAAAAATACATCACCGACAAGGGCATTGAAGCAACCCGGCTTTCGGCTCAAGGCTACGGCGAAACCCAACCGATCATCAAAAAGAGCAACGAAGCGGCCTGGTCGAAAAACCGCCGGGTTGCATTCTTGATTCTCAAACGCGAAAAAGCTGACTAAGGTCA
>JAYWHS010000025.1:0-1847 GCA_043777635.1 Kofleriaceae bacterium
CACCCGCGCTGGATCAATATCTGCACCGGCGGCTTGCCACGTTGCAACTTGCGCCTTGGTTGCCGCCAACACTTGTTCGCTGTCGGCGATATCGATCCAAAACACGACCTCGTCGCTGCGCACTTCGGTACCTGCCGCAGCTGCGGGCAGTTCTTGCACCAACAGCGCCGCGATCTCATCGACATCGGTGTTGGCACCGACCCCAACAACAACTTCAATCCAGTTGGTCGTCGGTCCGTCAGAAGCGGGTGGCGTCTTGGTGGCGGTCATGGTTGGTCCTTGATCAAAAAAAGCAACGACCAGCCCGGCGCTGGCACTGAGCTTATTAGGCAGCAGCAAAAGTCTCGGCGCGTTACCGCGTACAGATAGTTGAACTTCACAGCCGCCGTGACCCATTGCCGGTCGGACCTTGCAGCTGCCCACCGGCTCCAATGCGGTGCAAGCAAATAGCTGGAGCTTTTGGCTTATTCAGTGACGGTAACTTTGATCATTTTGACTGGCGTCTTCGGGCGATCGCCAGCGGCTGTCGGCGTGGTTTCGATCGCTTTGACAATATCCATGCCCGACGTAACTTTGCCAAAAACTGGATGTTTCGACGCGCCCGGGCTGAACCAATCGAGAAACGAGTTGTGTACGGTGTTCACAAAAAACTGTGCGCCGCCCGAATTTGGTGCGCCGGTGTTGGCCATCGACAACGTGCCAGGCTCATTCGACAGCTTTTGCGCTGGCGGATGCTCATCTTGCACGCGGCCGAGTGGTGAATTGCCTTGACCCGCGCGTGGTGCATTTGGATCTTTGGTGAATTCGCAGCCGAATTGCACCATGAAGTTTTTGATCACGCGGTGAAAGTGCAAGCCGTCGTAAAAGCCGGATTGCGCGAGCTTGATGAAGTTGCCGGCCGACACTGGCATTTGATCGCGATAGATCTCCGCCGTGAACGTGCCCATTGAGGTTTCGAAGGTTGCAGTTGGATTCGCCATGGCGAATTGGTAGCACCACTAGCGCGGGTGCGGGTAGGGCAGGGATCCAGAATTCCGCACCGCCAGCTGCGGCCAACGGCCTCGCCGGAGGCTGTAGTTGCAGCGCTCAGAGTAGCTTCGGCACTCGTACCTTGAATTCGAAGTTCGACCAGGGTTTGGCGTGCTCGCTCCCAAGCATTCGCTTGGTTCGCTCCACCTCCGGCCGCTTCGGGTAAGGCCGTGGAAAACCGTGTACGTAAACCTGCTTGATGCTCGGTACTCGCTGCATTTTCGTTTCGTACCGCCAGTTATGCAGGAACTCTGAACGGACGTAGGATCTGCGGTACTGGCGGTGGTTGTGGCGAGGCGGCGGGTGCAACTTCTGTCGCTGACGGGGGTCTTGGCAGCAGCTCCGCTTGTCGGCGATGTAGCCGAGGCTGGCTCGGTCGGCGTTGGCGCCGTGGTGTTGGCAGCGATCGGCGCGGGACCAGGCTCGACGGGGAGCGGTTTCGTTGGCGGCACAACGTTGGGGCGGCGCATGGCCCCCATGCACGCGGTTAGCGACATGCCTAACGCTGCAACCGCGACTGCTTGACTCGCGCGTTTGCGTAGCAGCGCTACCAACGGAATCGGTCGATTGCGAAACGTATCGACGAAAACCAAGTGGCCCATTTCGTCGTGCAAGTAACGCACGCACAGTTCCTCGGTTGCCGTTGTGGCTAACAAGACCGATGCCTCAGCTTTCGACATCGAAGCCAGGTCGTGCACGGTCTTTTTGCAGTCGCCGCAGAATCGGCTTTTGTCGTCGCGCTGCATCGCGCTCCAATTGGCGTGGCACGGGGACTCAACGACAACGTCTTGGTTTTTCATACTGGGTTAACGCGGCTG
>JAYWHS010000026.1:0-6137 GCA_043777635.1 Kofleriaceae bacterium
TGGTATTGGTTGACGACCAGCGTGTGAAAACGCAAGGTCTGCGGCGGCAGCTGCTTGGCATCGAGCAACGGCGCAAAATTGTTATCGATCATCGGACTGTACGCACCGTCGGTGATCCACACAATATCGATAGGTGACTTGTCGATAGTGAGCGCAGTTTGCAATTCCTTGGCGGCCAACGCTGCCGCCGTCGAAGGGTCACTACCGTTGCGGGCCACCCGCCCGCGTAGCGCGCTGAGCAATGCATGCTGGGTAGCGCGATTGTTGCTACTCCAGCCCGGCAGGACCAGCGCGGCGCTGCGGTCAAACACCAGCGCTTGCACCATGGCATTGGGTGCAATCGTCGCGAGCTGGGTCACCACATGGTCAATCAGTGTGAGCACCGGCGTCCGGCCAATCGCATCCATACTTTTTGAACCATCAACCACCAGCAGCATGCGGCGCGGCGTAATCGCGGCCATTGCGATCGCCTGCATATCGTTGGGATTTGGCCACACCGCGTTGAGCGAATGAGCTGTGCAGCCTCCGACGGTTTGCACATGATGCACCAAGCGCGGTTGATCATTGGCAAAGCGTAAGGCGATGACTAGCTCGATTTGCGCTGCCGCTAGTCCTGCCGCCGTCGCGCTAAATGTCGCTTTTGCCGCAGGGACTGTTTCGCCGCCGAGTGTCGTCGAAACCACGGCCGCACCAAGCGCGTCGCTATTGCTGCTTACCGCGATCGGCGGCGCCAACACCGGTGTCGTGTCGGCAGGCAACGTTAGCCGCAGTTCATCGGCGAGCATGGTGAGCGGCGCCTGCCATACCACCTCTAGCCTGACCGACGAGCCAACGGGCTGCGCTGCCAGGGCGATGTCGAACGAGGACCATGCGACGTTACTAGGCACAAAACTAAGCACGGCGATATCCGGCCGCAGCTGTTGTTTGCCTCCACCATGGAGCGAGGTTGCGAACCCAACCGATTGGCTACCATTGGACATTTCGAATTCATCAGCGGCACGCAGTGGCGCGTTGCGAGGACCCACGCCAACGTTGAAACCTGTGATCACCGCACCGCGCGGTAAGTTGAAGTGGTGCGAGGCTGCTATCCCAGCAACTCGCGAGTTGTCGAATGTCATGTGGGTGACGCCGGTCGCGATCAAGCCGCGAATAGAGATGTCGATCCAGTGCGGGTTGCTGGCCGTCATGCCAGCGGGCTTACTCGGGCGGCGAGCGCCGGTGCCGGCTAGGCCCACGTTGTTCGCAGTAGCCAGGCCGGCCAAAATCAGTGCGCAGATCAGCGCGTGTCGTTGCATGTTGGCTCAGACACCGACCGTGCCGAGAAGTTGCAACGTTGGGTTATGCCAATTGCTGGACTCCACTGGGCCAAGCAGGCGAAACTACGAAGGTGCGAAGTTCTAACGTTGTGCCACGGCGAAAAATCGGGTTGGTGTTGTCGGGCGGTGGCTCGCGCGGGGCCTATGAGGCTGGAATCATTCAGTACTTACGGGTCGATCTCGCCAAACGGTTAGGTCGCCATGTGCCTCTCGACATCATTACCGGCACCAGCGTGGGTGCTATCAATGCTGCGTTCTTGGCCGCGACCATGCACGATCCGCAATTGCAGGCCCTGCGAATCGTTGATGCCTGGCGGCAATTGCGCATTGAACAAATGATCAGCCTTAAGCCGGCAGATTTGCTGCGTAGTGCGCGGTTATTGCTCGGCGGTGATCCAACTCCGCCGCAACCCGGCAGTTTTCGCTACGGCGGAATGCTGAACACCTCGGGGCTCGAACGTTTCGTGGTGCGGACCATTCCGTGGCGCGGCATCGAACGGTCGTTGCGATCGGGCGCATTGCACGCCCTGTCGGTTTCCACCACCCACGTCGGGACCGGCCATACCGTGGTGTTTTTATCGAGTCGGGATCCGGTTCCCGTGACGTGGAGTCGCGACCCGTTTGTGCGGCATCGCGCGGCCAGCATCGGACCTCGTCATGTGTTGGCGTCGGCAGCGATTCCGATTTTATTTCCAGCGGTAAAAATTGGTGACGAGTATTTCACCGACGGTGGCTTGCGGCAAAACACCCCGATGTCGCCAGCGATTCGCTTAGGCGCCGACAAACTTTTGGTGATCTCGCTGCGCCATGTGCGCGCAGCCTCGGCCCCGGCGGATCCAGCCCGCGAGCGAGAACGTGAAGAGGCGGCGCCAAAGCCATTGTTCATGATGGGCAAAGCGCTCAATGCGTTGATGCTCGATCACACCGACTACGACATTCAGCGCATGGAACGTATCAACGCCATTCTCGACGCTGGCAATCGCGCTTTTGGAGCGCCGTTTGAAGCGACGATCAACGGCGAATTGCAGCAAATGCGATCGATGCCGTTGCGTCGCATTGACGCGGTACACATTAGCCCCTCGGAAGACATCGGTGCTCTCGCTGCGCAGTTTGTGGCCAAAGGTCGTATGCAAGTGAGCGGCGTGATCGCCCGCAAATTGATTCAACGCTTGGCCCAGGGTGAGTCGGCGCACGAGACCGACTTGTTGTCGTACCTGTTGTTCGACGGTGGCTACGCCGCCGACTTGATAGATCTGGGTCGGCGCGACGCAGCGAAGCAAGAAGATGCGCTGGTTAGGTTTTTTGACCAATAGATATCGTTGGGCAATCTAGGGTAGGGTAAGGCCATGAGTCTGCGTGCAGTTGGTTTGTTTGCCGGGTTAGCTGGATGCTCGTTTCAAAGCGCTGGCACCGGTGCCACGCAAGATGCTGCGAGGCTCGACGGTAAGTTCGCTGATGCTAGTGCTGATGCACCTGTTGCCGACGCGCCGCGTGCGGCTTGGTGGGATCCAGCGTTTGGTTTCCGTCGACAAATCACTGTTTTGGCCGGTGCAAGCGATATTCCGTCGGGGGCCTCGCTTGTGTTTACTATTGCAACTGCGCCGCTCAATGCAAACGGTAGCGTCCGGTCCGATGCCAAGGATTGGCGGGTGGTGCGCCAGGTTCCAGGGCAGGCTGCGGTTGAACTCGATCGCTGGATCGACGACGGTGAAGGTGCCTGGAACTCCGCTAAAACTTTGACTTGGTTCAATCCTAAAATCTCGATCGGTGCTGGGCTATCCGATGGCAATACCTGGCTTTATTACGGGAATCCCACGGCTGCAACCGAGCCGCCTGCTGCGCTCGATCAAGTTTTTGTGTACGGTCAAACCTTCGACGAGGGCGCCGCCGATTGGCAGAACAACGGCGTAACCGGTGAAGCGATTGCTACCAAAACTTCGAATCAGCACGCTGGGGCCGGCTACTTGGAGATCAAGCCCGGCAACAAAGGCATGTGTGGCGGCATTCATCGAGATATGGCGCTGCCCAACGCGCCCCTGTTATTTTCACACTACCTCAAGCAAGACAGCAGCGATGCGTCGTTCGGTACTGTGCGTACTTTTTCAACAAACTTTGCCGGCAGGACGCAATCGCTCGGCTGGTTTGATTCAAAGTTGGTGGGGTTTGTTGAGCTGGATTCCGGGAATCAAATGCAGCTCAATCACCGTGGTGGCACCATCAATTGGTTTGCCGGGGTCGGTCCAAGCTGGAGGAAACTCGAAGTCGTGCATGACCTGCCGCGCCACAAGCTCAAAGCCCGCCTTGATGGTGGCGCGTGGACCAACGAATTCGACACCCGTGGTGCCGATAACGCAACCATTCAATCGCTCGCGCTCGAAGGTGAAAAGGAAGATGGAACGTTTGGCGTGGATAACTTCATGATCCGTCGCTACCTGGCAATTGAACCAACGGTCACCGTTGGGCTAGAGCAAGCGCGGTAACAAGCTGCTGGCCGGGTAAGCCGAGTTCGCACTGCATGCGACAAATTATTCCGCAAATTCATAAGGATAGCTCTTGCCGCCTAGCGATTAGGTTGGCATCTTGCGACCGCGTAGCCGGACAGCTATGCGCAGGCTCGCCCAGGAGAATTTGTGAAACTTGGCATCGTAAAAGAAACCCGCGCTGGTGAAAAACGCGTAGCAGCGTCTCCGAACGTCGTAGCTAAATGGGTAAAGGCCGGATGGGCCGTTGTGGTCGAACACGACGCTGGCCTAACCGCAAACTTTCGCGACGATGATTTTACAACGGCGGGTGCCACGATGGTCGACTCGGCCCAAGCCTGGGCCGCTGATATCGTGCTCAAGGTTCGGGCACCGGAAATCGCTGCCGATGGCAGCTGTGAAGCCGACGCAATGCGGGTTGGTGCAACGCTGATTTCGTTCTTGTATCCGGCGCAAAATGAAGCGCTGCTGCTCAAACTGGCCGAACGTAAAATAAACGTCTTGGCCATGGACTGCGTGCCACGCATTTCGCGGGCCCAGAAAATGGACGCATTGTCGTCAATGGCCAACATCTCGGGCTATCGCGCTGTGACCGAAGCCGCCAACCATTTTGGTAGCTTTTTCACCGGCCAATTCACGGCCGCTGGCAAAGTGCCACCGGCCAAAGTGCTCATCATTGGAGCCGGCGTCGCTGGGTTGTCGGCGCTGGGTGCAGCCAAAGGTTTGGGCGCTATTGTGCGCGCCTTTGATGTGCGGGCTGCCGTTGAAGATCAAATCAAATCGTTGGGCGGTGAGTTTCTCACTGTCACGATCAAAGAATCCGGCGACGGGGCTGGCGGCTACGCCAAGGAAATGTCGAAAGAGTTTCTCGACGCCGAATACGCGTTGTTTCGCGAACAGGCCAAAGACGTCAACATCGTCATCACCACCGCACTGATCCCAGGTCGGCCAGCGCCGAAGTTGTGGTTCAAAGACATGGTTGAGTTGATGAAGCCAGGCTCGGTGGTGGTTGATCTTGCGGCCGAACAAGGTGGCAACTGCGAGTACACCGTGCCAGGCCAAGTCGTGGTCGAAAAAGGTGTGACCATCATCGGTTATACCGACATGCCAAGCCGCATGGCGAATGTTGCTTCGGATTTGTACGGCAACAACTTGGCACATTTCCTCGACGAAATGGGCGGCGCCAAGGGTTGGAAGATCGATCACAACAATGATGCGGTGCGGCCGGCTTTGGTGCTTGAAGCAGGCGAAAAGAAATGGCCTGCACCTTCGATGGCCAAAGCTGCAACGCCCGCTGCGGCCACACCGACCAAGGTTGCTGCGCCAGTTGCAACAGCACCGGTTACCAAGCCGAAATCCGGTGGCCATGCGCCGGTGCACGGTCATGGCACGGGTCACGGCCATGCGGCAGGAGCGTCTGCGCCGTCGAAGTCGGCCGGCATCATCATGGCTTTGGTTGGTTTGCTCGCCGCCGGTGGTTGGGCTTATATGCGCTGGGGCGCAGCGCCTACCACGTTGAGCGTTGGTACTGCGCAGTTGTTGCAGCACCTCACGGTATTTATTTTGGCGGTGTTCGTCGGCTGGCAATTGATTTGGAGTGTTGCGCCGGCATTGCACACACCGTTGATGAGTGTGACCAACGCAATCTCCGGTATTATCGTCGTCGGTGGCATCGTGAGCGCCACGGGCTTTGAAGGCAACGCCCGTTGGGTCGCCATCGCGGCTGCATTATTCGCCACAATCAACATCGCAGGTGGCTTTTTGGTCACCCGGCGCATGCTCGCGATGTTTAGGAAATAACCACCATGAACGCGCAAACATTTGTTCTGGCTAGCGCTGCGTATCTCGTGGCGGCCGTCTTATTTATTTTGAGCCTCAAAGGCCTGGGCTCGCAAGCCACCGCACGGCGTGGCAATGTGTACGGCATCATCGGGATGGTAGTCGCGATTGCTGCGACCCTCGCAGTTTCGGAAACCTCGCCGCATCCAGCCTTGCTGGGCGCGATCGGTGGTGGCGGTGTGCTCGGCGCGATCATGGCTTCGCGCGTCGGCATGACGCAAATGCCTGAACTGGTAGCCCTGCTGCATAGCTTCGTTGGCTTGGCGGCAGTAATGGTTGGGTACTCGCTGCAAATGGGCGAGCATCATCTGGAAACCAAAACCGCGATTGAAATTTATATCGATGTGTTCATTGGTGCACTGACGTTCACCGGGTCGATTTTGGCGTTCCTTAAATTGCGCGGCAGCGTAAGTGGTCGGCCGATGTTGTTGCCGGGTCGTCATATGGCGAACCTCAGCATGGCCATTGCGGCGATCGTACTCGGCGGAATTTTCGCAAGCAA
>JAYWHS010000027.1:0-6136 GCA_043777635.1 Kofleriaceae bacterium
CTGCCACAGCGCCGGCACGCCAACCATGCCGGTGATGCCTTCATCTTTGAGCGCGGCCGCCAACGATTCGGCTTCGACTTCTTCAAGATAATCAATGCACGCGCCGTGCGCGAGCGGCATCAAAAAACCGGCCGAGAACTCAAACGTGTGGTGCATCGGCAATACCGACAACAACCGGTCATGTTTGTACAACTGAAACAGCGACGATAACTTGGACGCCATCGCGGTGAAGTTCTTGTGCGACAACATCACACCCTTGGGCTGACCGGTTGTGCCCGAGGTGAAGATCAGCGATGCCGTTGCATCACCTTTGACATCGGGCCGGGCCACCACACCGGACTTCGGCGCTTCGGCGCTCCAGAACAGTTCGTCGTAGGCCAACACTTGAGGATTGGCTTCGCCTAGCACGCGCTCAAAATATTGTTCCAACGCTGGATGCGCTGGCGACCAAACATGAAAAAGCGGGTTGCTGTCGTGATGGTGTTCGGGTGCCGGCACTGCCAAACCAGCGTCGGCCGCCAAACGTTCGGCGACGCGGCGCGACAATACGATCGCTTTGGTGCGTGAAACCCGAATGAGATTTTCAACTTCGGGCAGCGTCAACTGCGAATCAAGCGGCACCGAAATCGCGCCGGCCAACATCGTCGCGAAGAAGGTCATGCCCCACTCCGGCCGATTCTCCGACATGATCATCACTTTGTCGTTGCTAACAACGCCAATGCTTTGCAACACACCCGCACCGCGCTGGGCTAATTCACCCATCTGGCCGTAGGTGACGGCAATTGGCTCACGCCGCGCTGGTGGCGCCCAAGGGCTGAGTTTTTTGCGACGTTCATCAGCTTCATCGACGCTGTCGGCTTCGACTTTAGGAATGAGCCGTAACGCCACGCGATTGCGGTGCAACTTCACAGTTGATTCGAACAGTTCAACCAACTCTTTGTAGGTGTAGACCGACCGCGGTTTGACTCCGAACTCTTCGTCCATTTGTTTGAACGTCCACTTCTTAAGACCTTCGAAGTGAACCTCCATCCAGTAGTGACGCCAATTGATCAGGTGCGGCGCCCACAACAATTTGTCTTGGTCGTCGACGGTGGTGCGAGCCCACAGTTCGCGAATATTATCGGCCCGAAACGCGATATCGTGATCGTAGTTAAACGGTTGAAACAACTCAACCAAGTCGACGACTTGGCCGGTGAATCGCGAAATCTTTTCTAGTTCGCCCCGGGCCCGCTCGGCAAACGCGTCCCACCGTGGTGCGCCCCACTTGGGCGAATGGTCATCGAGGGCTTTGGTCAGGCGGTCGGCAATGCGCTTTACGATCGGCGCGCTGCGATTTTGAAACTGCTCAATCGTGACCGGTTCACCTTCGAACCGTGCGCGGATTTGCGAGCGCAGCTTGTCGTCGCCTGCCGCGACTTTTTTCTTGTAGTGTCCACGCACGGCCAAGCCGGTGAGTTCCACTAGACGCGCCGATGACACCGGATTAGCGTCGCTGCTACCCAACTGGTAAATCGGTTTATGACTGCCGTCGAGAATGGCCGCCACTGCCAACCACATCGCAGCCGCAATACAATCAACCGGAATCGCATCAAATGCGATTTCTGAGCCCGGCACACTGCGATGGCCCTTGAGCATCAAGTACACCAACGGCGCGGTGGTGTTAAAGCCTTCGTTCCAACCAGCAAACGGAAACCGCAACGCGCTTTCAACCACCGCCGGTCGAACGATCGTCGAGACTACCGACTTATCGCCGAGAATGATCTGCTCACCTAAACTTTTGGTGTAGGTGTACGTGTTGGTCCAACCCCAATGTACGGAGCGCTCCATGCCGAGCTTGGTCAGCACTTCGTTCATCCAAATTTTACGCTCGCGGGCAACGCCGAGCTTGAGGTCACCTTCGTCGTCGGGATCCCGTTTTTGCAAACGCAACGATGCCGCCGCTTTTTCGCGAAACTCCGAGATGTGAGCGCGATCATTGGAGCGTTCGCGCGCTTGGTCGATGATGCGTTGGCAATCGGCAATTTCGGCGGCCGGATCAAAATCGCGATCCACTAAATCATCACGACGTGGAAAATAGCCAACCACGGCTTCGTCTTCCCACACATCACCATCACGCCGACCCGCCACGTAACAGGTCGAGACGTGGACCAACCGCGCACCGAGTTTGCGCGCGGTGTCGAGCACGTTCTTCGCGCCCATCGCATTGATGCGCAGTGCGCTTTCCAGCGACGGCATAAACGACACTAAGCCGGCGCTGTTGAGCACCACATGCACGCCGCCCGAGGCATCGAACTCGGCAAATTGTTCGTCAGTAAAATTGCACAGCGGCCGGCCGATATCGCCGGGAATCGCGATGATCTTGGTGCGCAAAAACCCTTCATAGTTGTCACCGTGCACAGCGCGCAACGGATCAAACGCTTCCGACGAAGCGACCTTACGATAGAACCGTTGCTCGGCGGTGTTACCGGCACCTGGCCGTACCAAACAATAAATTCGTCCCACCTGCGGATACCGATGCAGCAACATCGACAACGCAACTTTGCCAACAAAGCCCGTAGTGCCAATGAGCAAAATCGTTTTCCCAGCCAGCGTGGCCCCAACATCAAGCCGTGGCTCGTTGGGGTTCATTGGATGACGCAACTTCGGCAGCTCCGCCGCCGCGGCACCGTCCCACGGCATCCGGGTCGCGTGGATGCCAAACACTTCTTCGGTATCCGGGAAGTAGCCATTGGCGGACACGCCGGTACCCAGAAGATGATTGTTCGTTGGATGGTTGCTCATGGTGCGCTCACAGATGTTAGTTCGACAAAAGCGTTAAAAAGGGACGTTGCCGTCCCTTGTGCCGACGACGCGTCGCCGCGTTGCTGGCTATTGAACGTCGGCGATAACCACGGGCGGGTGATGCATCATCGTGATCTGCGCGCTGCGCCCCATGGTGCCTTGCGCCATCGCAATGGCTTCGGCCATCGAGCTCGCGGTTTCCCACCCTAACAATGCTGGCACAGTTGCATTGTCGGCGCCGACGACGATGACGCGCGAAAGTTTTTCGCGGCCACGTTGGCCCCAGTACCACATATAAAACGGATGGGCGCCGTGATAGGCGTTACCGCGCCGGTACATTTCGACGTAGCTCGGGTTGTAGGCAAACTCGTCTTGATACTTGGTTTCCATCAAGTACGAATCGCGAGTCTCCGGCAAAATCCGATTGAAGAATTCAATGTAGCTTGGGTGGTGGACCGGATCGAATTTGTCCGAGCACGGATGGGTGATGATCATGACGCCACCATCGCGCACCAACGGTTGGCCGCGGTACATATGATAGTAGTAGCCCTGCGCCATCACTTGCACCAACAACGGGTTGAGCGCTTTGCTGTTGACGTTGTACGGCGAGATGTACGGAATGCCGGTGATCAAGATGTCGCATTGACCATCCACTTCAACCGCATACTGCTCGTAACTTTTTGCCAACGTCTTTTCGTGTACCGGCTCACACGCACCGGCCCACACGCCAATGAGTTCGTATGCACCCGGCGTGCGCATGAACAATTCACGGCGCGCAGCGAAGGGCATTTTGTCGAGCGCCCACTTCATGCCTTGAAATTTCAAGCGATCCGATTCAGTGAAGTCGTCTTCGTTTTTCATCAAAAACGACAGCGGCCCATCGAAGGTGCGATTGTTGAGCACGGTTTCGATGTGGAACACTTTGAGGTGCTGTTCGACTAAGCTGCCTTGGCGACCAAACGAATGCGACAAATGCGACTTCGGTGGGTCCATGAACGAGTTGGAGTCGACGATGCCTTTCGGCGTGTGATGGGCCTTGAGGCTTTCGTAACCGCACAGGCCAACGCCCATCGATTTGTGGCCGCCGTTCATCGGCACAAAGTTCAAATTGCAATAAATGACCAAGTCGCTCTCGGCCGCGCGCTTGTTCACTTCAACGAGTTCGCCGTGGCGGGTTTTACCCAACACCACCATGCCGTCAGGGTCGCACGCATCGTGATTGTACAAACGATCGGGCGCAAACTCGTTCCAAATCTTCATGCCGACCATGCGCTTGATTTCGGCATCGGTCATGCGGCGGTGCAACGCCAACGCAATAATCAAGTGCACATCGTCGACGCCGTGGTCGGCCAGCATTTCACAGACGATTTCGAGCACCATCTGCCGTACGTCGGGCGTGCGCATTACCGGAAGCGGCATCGAAATATCGTCGATGGCGATGGTAACTTTCATGCCCGGGGTCAACAACGCATGCAGCGGGTCCATGCCCTCGGGGTTGTTGAGCGCGTAGCGAATGGCAGCCTTCGGATTGGCCACCGGCGTCATCGGCCGTTTTGGATAGATGACCCGCGTGCCAACCGGCAGGTCTTCAAGGCGAAAGTTCTCGCCGGAAAACATGATCCGCGGGGCCGAATCAGTATCGATGGTGACGATGTTCTCGCGGTTAGAAGCACGAGTTTTGGGACGAATCGAACGCATGGGATGTCCTAGTGAGTGAGCCAGCCAGTCAGATAAAATCAGTCAGAGTCAAAATCGAAATGCCGTTGTGGCGCTACGGTTGCCGGCGAATCTGCCGAGGTTGCCGCGCTGGCGCCAAACCATTAGGTCGACGCGCCGGATCACGATCCGCATCTTCGTCGAGATCGATCACCGGCCAATCGTAGGATCGCGCCGTGGACCGCAAACGAAAATCAGCGTTGCACGCCGTCGGATGGCCGACCGCCGCAAGCATCGGGTAATCGGAGAAGCTGTCCGAGTACGCATACGACTCGGTTAAATCGATGCCGTTTTTGCGCGCGTAGTCGCGCATGATATCGGCTTTGGTGGCGCCAGCGACAAACGGTTTACACAGTTTACCGGTGGCATAACCATCGACGAATTCGAGTTTATTGGCAATCAACGTGTCGACTTCCAAGTACTCCGCAAGCCGGGTCATGGTGAAATCCAACGCGCCGGACAGCAACACTTGCTTGCGCCCGGTGCGCTTGGACTGCGCGATCAAGTCTTTGGCCCGTGGGTAAATATTGGGCTTGATGACATCTTCAAAGAGTTCATCCGCCAACACAATGAGGCGGTCTTGCGACCAACCTTGGTAGCGCTGATAAAAAATCTCATTGAACCATTTTCGCGACAGCTTGTCGGCCAGCCAAAACACCGGCACCGATGCCACGGTGCGCGCGGTATCAATGGCAGATTTGGTTAGCGATGGCTGACGTTGCACATAATATGCAAAGGAGTTCACGATATTGGTTTTGATCAACGTGCCGTCAACGTCGTAGAAGGCTGCGGAGTCCTTGTACTGGGGCGGACGGGTCGATGCGTGGCGGTGATCGTGCATTGCAGACATGGGTTTCGAGCGGACTTTTGCCCTTTGTGGTTGCTACTGTCAACCGCGTGTAACCCCTTAAAAACTAACTAGATCTGAGCAGTTACAGGTGCCACCAATGGTTCGCAGGTGGAGTTGCCACCGCGTAACTTTGGTTGCATGCACAGCGACGCTGGCTTTGTGCTACATGTTGCAGCCATGCGCATCCCGCTTTGGCTCACCCTGGTCGTAGTTTTTTGGGTTTTGACCTGGGGCAGCTATCGAATTTTCCTAGGGTTTCGGTCAAAAACCGACGAAGCCAAAGCCCGTGCCCGCGGCGGCCTGTTTGGCATGAGCCGGCGCACCCACATTTTGTGGGGCATCATTTACATTTTGCTGGGGGCTGGCTTGCTTGCCGGTGTGCTCGGTTGGACTCCGCTGGCTGGGCTGTTTGGCAATAAAACCGAAAAGCCCCCAGCCGCTCAAGCCCCAACCTCGGGTGGCTTGGTAATCGACAATCCGGTCAAACCGAGCAAGTAGAGCCGGGGCCGCGCACGGCAGCTATTTTGGGTTCGCGGGACGCAGATCGTGGCGGTGGCCAAATTCCCGCTCGCGGCTGCACTGGGCATTTTGCCGAGCACATGCGATGCGAACATCGGCGGCGGTATCAGGCGTGCGAAAGCGTTCAAACGCGGCAAGTGCAGCAATCGCCTCGGGTCGGCCAAGGCCTGCCAACGCCACCGCTTGGCTGCGCAATAGATCTGGATCACGTGGCGCAACTGCGAGGCCACGATTGGTTGCATCGAGGGCTGCCGTATTGTCTCCGACCGA
>JAYWHS010000028.1:0-1843 GCA_043777635.1 Kofleriaceae bacterium
GATTGCAACCGACAAACGCATGCAGTTAGCGCTGTTGGAAATTCCTGAAATTGCGCACGTCGTGTCCAAAACCGGTTCGCCGGATCTCGCCAACGACCCTATGGGCATCGAACAGACTGATATCTATATTCAACTCAAGCCGCATGACCAGTGGCGTTCAGGTTTCGTCAAAGCTGATATCGCAGATTTGATTGCAAAGAAGTTGGAAGAAAAAGTGCCCGACGTTGCGATCGGTTTGTCACAGCCCATTGAGATGCGCACCAATGAACTAGTTGCCGGCGTCAAATCGGATCTTGCGGTTGAAATCTACGGCGGCGATCTCGACGAACTACAGCGTCAGGCCAACCTGGTTGCAGCGCAGTTGCGCAAAATTCCTGGCGCAGTTGATGTGCGTACCGAGCAAGGGCAGGGGTTGTCGTACTTGCGCATCATTCCGAACCGCGAGGATTTGGCCAAGCATCACCTAACGGTCAAAGATGTAAATCAACTCACCACCGCGATGGGAGTTGGTCATCACGCTGGCGTAATCCGCGAAGGCGACCGGCGCTTCAATATTGTCGTCAAGTTGGCCAAGGTTACCGGCGACGTAGCCGACGTGAAGAAGTTGCCGTTGCGGACTCACGAAGGCGCCATGGTCCCGCTCGGTGATGTCGCCACAGTTGAACTTGCGACCGGGCCGTTGTTAGTGAATCGCAATAAGCTGTCGCGGCGCATCACGGTGGAAGCCAATATCCGTGGCCGCGATATGATTTCGGTGGTTAGCGATGCCCAACGCGCAGTGGCCGCCAATGTCACGCTACCACCCGGCTACCGTTTGGAGTGGGGCGGCCAATTTGAGAATTTTGTGTCGGCGAAAAAGCGCTTGAGTATCGTGGTGCCGATTGCGTTGCTGGCTATTGTGTTTTTGCTTTGGCAAGCGTTGGGCCGGATGAAACCGGCGCTGTTGGTCTTCGTCAATATTCCGTTCGCCGCAATGGGCGGAGTCTTGGCGCTCGCACTACGTGGCATGCCGTTTAGTATTTCGGCTGGCATCGGTTTCATTGCGCTATTTGGTGTGTCGGTGCTCAATGCCTTGGTGTTGGTGTCGACGGCGCAACAACTGCAAGCCAAAGGTGTCTCACCGCACGATGCGATTCTCGACGCTGCACGCATGCGATTGCGCCCAGTATTGATGACTGCGTTGGTCGCTGGTTTGGGCTTTATTCCGATGGCGATTTCGACCGCACCCGGCAGCGAAGTGCAGCGGCCGTTGGCAACGGTGGTCATCGGTGGCTTGGTGACCGCCACCTTGCTGACACTTGTGGTGTTTCCGGCGTTGTATTCGCTGGCGCATCGCAGCAAGCTCGTTGTGGCAGCACCGCCAGCGACAGGCGCAAGCTAATGTCGGATTTCTTTGCGTCGTATGATCTGCAAGCTGCGCTTTTCTGTAGTACGCCCGTTTCGGCGAAGGATCTCTCGATGAATCAACAATTGCAGTTGCTCATTCCCCAGATTTTCGAATTGCACGAAGAATACAGACGGCTGCGCAAGCTGAATCTTCCGCAAACAATCAATCCGCCGGCCACCGCCGCCGAAATCGCAGCGCTAGAGGCGCACCTCGGCATGAAGCTGCCACCGGCGTACCGCGACTTTCTTGAGATCTGCAATGGCTGGGTCGGTTTCAACGGAAAGCTTTGCTTTCTCTCGGTGGCGCAACAGTTGGAAGGCGAATACGCCCACTACGTGCAACAATGGAAAGGCGAGCAAAAAGAGTACGGCGAGCTGGTGCCGGTTGAAGGCCTAGTGGTTGCCATTGCCTTGCATAGCAACTTTGCGTATCTGCTCGACGCGAGAAAGCGTGATG
>JAYWHS010000029.1:0-1838 GCA_043777635.1 Kofleriaceae bacterium
GCATCGCCAAAGACGATTGTTCGAGGGCTCGCGCTGCAGGCCGGCCATGTGAGCTAACCATCGAAGGTGAAACGATCGAAGGTGCGCCACCTGCAAGCGATGGCAGCCGTTTCAACGCGCTGGGTTGGATCACTCATGCCAGTTTGTTGCGAATTCGCCGGGATTTCCTGCCCGAGATCATCAAGTCGGCTGAAGACTTGTGATTTTATAGCGCCATGGCTCGGCTGATTACGTTTGCTGCGCTGATGGGCTTGCTCGGTTGTACCCAACCCAAAAGTGCACGTTGCCGCAACGTGTGCGCCCGCGAGTCCGAATGCGTTGAGTTAGCCAAACGCGAAACCGAAAGTTCGTTCGACGAAAAGCAATGTGTTGCCGCGTGTGCGGTAATCGAAGCCGAACCCAAGTCGATGCACAACGTCGCTGCGCATGAACAGTGCATCGCCAAAGCGGTGGATTGCAGCGCCGTGTTGAACTGCCGCTAGATACGGAATTAACTACCCGCTGCGTTTGCGCAAAAATGTTTGCGGATCCACCGGCGTGCCTTCGGCGCCAACTTTGATTCGCACTTCGAGATACAAGCGCGAACTAGCGGCACGACCGACAGTGTCACCGGCGTTCAGCGTGGCTCCGACTGTGCGCGTCAGCTTGCCGAGCTTGGCCAGCACGGTTACGTAGGTGCCGTGATCAATAATCACGCCGTTGTCCAAGCCCCGAATTGGACCACTGTAACGCACGATGCCGGCGGCGGCGGCGTGGGCCGCAGCATGCTCTTCAACTTCAAGATCGATGCCGCGTCGCGATAAGGTGGCCTTGGATCGCGGGTGCAGATAAGTCCCAAAGCTCCGCGCGATGCTGCCCTCGGCTGGCCATGCCAAATCGGTGGGCGGCATAGCCAACGTGAGTGCCTTTGCAACGCCGTCGCCAATCGCATCACCCGCGATGACCAATTGATCACGCTCATCGGTCAGGAGCATTACCTCGGCGCGTTCGCGAGCCAGTACCAACTTGGCTGCCGCTCGGCGTCGCGCATTGTCCATGGCGTCGGCCGCGTTGTTCGATACGTGATGCGCCAACGTTAGCGCTGCGGTTCGCGCCTGTCGCGCTCGTTGCGCAATGGCTGCATTGGTTTTGATTTGCACCGTGGTGCGGGTACGATCAAGCGCTTCGGCTTGTGCATCCCAACCGGCAACGACATCGGCGCGGGCTTGTTCACTGCGCACAACCGACGCTGACGGTTTAGGTTTGGCGTTGGCGCTCGGACTGCTGACGAGGGCAAGGCAAGCAACAATCGCCAGCGGTGTGATTCGCTTAACGCCGTGCACGGTCACCACTCAAGACCCCGCCAAGTAAACCGATGCAAGCTGCGGCAGCTAGCGTGACCAATGCTTGGTCGCGGAGCAGCGGCGTGATCGTTAGATTTGGCATCGTCGTTGCGAAGTGCGCCGCAAGCTGTGCGCCATACGTGTGATGCAATAGCCAGATACTGGTTAACGCCAAGCCCGCTGCAACGGTGCTCACGATCATTGCGGCCAACGCTGCGGGAACTCGGGTGTAGCCGGGCCCACCACCGAGCAAGCGGGCCACCGCGATCAAGGATGCGCCGCGCTCCCAGCGTAACCGCGCTGCGAACAACAAGACAAGACCAGCGATGGCCATGCTGGTGTAGCTAACCCATTTGGTTGCGGTGCCGAGTAAATGTAGCGTCGTGCTGGTTTGATCAGCCCATTCGCCACTGACTTCAACGTTTTCGATCCGGCTACTGGCGCGCAATGCGCGAAAGGGCGCACTCACTTCAATCACATCGCGGATGCCAGGTTCGAGCACCAATTCGATGGATG
>JAYWHS010000030.1:0-1836 GCA_043777635.1 Kofleriaceae bacterium
AAGCGAGACCGGACGTATGTGGCGAGCAATGTACAGTTGTTGCCTGCGGCCCTCGGTGCGGAGCGGCTGTATCTTGCGGCCAACGGCGAGATTATAGCGAGTAGCCGGAATCAAACTTGGTGGATTAAACCTGGCCGGTTAGCGCCAGAGCAAGTGGTACCTGGGTGGCCGTTAACGTCGGCGACTTGGCCCGCACCGTATTTGACCTGGCAAACCGACGTGCCGATCGCGACGCGCGAAGTGGTTGCGCCGGACGGGTACCGGATTGTGGATCCGGTCCGCAATCGAAGTGTGAAATTATTGCTGCCAACGACACCCGAGCGAACAGTCGCAATGGAAGACAGCGATCCGGACTTCAGCATTTGGGATCCGGTTGAGGTTGAACCCGCGCAATGGATTGTTCATGACAGCCTGTGGTCAAAAGACGGCAAGACCTCCTACGTGGTCTTCTATTCACGACCCGTCGGCCAAACATGGATCGTGAAATTAGATGCCGCGACCTGGCAGCCACTTGCGAGTGCAACATTGGCGAGCGCTCCTTTTCTGCACGTACTGAACCTTGACGCGCGTCAAACTCAACACGGATCGAGCGTAGCGTTGAGTGAAGATGGAGGTCTGCTGTACGTCGCAACCTTTGCTAATCGATCAATTCAGGCACTAGCGACTACGGATCTAAGTGTGCGCTGGGTTCGCCCACTTACGGCGGCCGGCGACCTTTCCGCCACGGCGGTTGTCTTGGCTACAGGAGCACAAAGCCTGGTGGTGCTGCTTGGGCAAAGCGCAAACGTCGCCGACATCAACACGCCTGGGCTAGATGACGGGGTGCGCGGCAGCAAGCTAGTGGTCCTAGGTCTCGCGGGTGAAGTTATTGAACAGCAAAATTACGTTGGTGTTGTGCAGGGTCTTGGAGCAGTCAGCAAAGGACTCTACGCCTATACCAAGTTTGCGTATCGCAGCGGCGGAAGCGCTGGCTGGCTTGAGCACGACACACAGGACTATCTGCGGCCACATTTTGAGATTACACAATTGAATAATGAAGGTGGAACGGTACGTTCGATCTATAAAGATTTGTCTTCGCCGTGGTTTGGAAGTTCCGCAACGCTCTGGGATGAAACGCGGCAACAGTTTTGGGTTGCGCCCATAAATGTCGAAGGTTTGAAGTCGCTGGGTGTTGTGCCCGCGACGTGGCGTGGTTCGGTGCCGGCGGAAGCGGCTCCGCCCGCGATCACGACACAACGCGCGAGCGAGGGTTCAGTTGAGCCAAGCGTTGCTTGGTTGCGAGTTCAGGCCAGCCCGCTACGACTGGCGAAATTGAGCGGTGGTGAACGACGGAAATTCATCGAAGACTTTTTGAGTCATGTGCCGATCGACCGGATTGCCATCCTCAAGATTTTGCTCGCTGCACCTGTGCATGAGCGAGCGAACGTTGTTGAAAAAATCGGGTGGACGCGGCTGCACGACGCCATTGATGTGAACGGGACGCATGAGTTTGAGACGCTGTTCCCTAAGCTGACGGTGCCCAGCGCGCCATGACTCATCTGGACTACATGGTGACGCGACTCGTAAGTGCAGTTCCACCTGGGCTGCACTGCCACCGCCGAAAACCCAGTTATGCGGCGATCGCGCGCCACGCGCTTGTGGCACCTGTAACACCGGGGCGCGGGTAGCTTGGTGGCAACGGCATACGCAGCGGTTGGGCTCGCTATTTTGCCGTGCATGCAGAAATCTGCAATGAGGACGCAACTTGTGGTGCGACCGGCCGATAGGTGCCGGATGCGGTCAGGACGTGCGAAATGAGCGGTGGCCGTGATGACGATGACGCCATCAATGGGTTCA
>JAYWHS010000031.1:0-1835 GCA_043777635.1 Kofleriaceae bacterium
CGCAAGCATCGTTGATATCAAGTTCGCCAAAGCCGACACCTTGCGTCGGGCCGGCCGCACCGAGGCTGCGGCAGTCATTTTTAGCGATATCCTGGCGCATCATCGCCAGCACGCAACCGCCGAGTTTGCAGCCAACCTGATGCTCGATATGTACAACCAGCAAGGTCGCGAAGCCGAACTGGTGGCACTCAACCAGCAATTGCTCGACGATTCCCACTTTCTACGCGGCAAGGACAGTTTGGCCATCCGGCTGCGCGAAAATCAAGTTATTGCCGAACGTCGACGTGCGGAAGCGTTAGAGAAACGAGCGCAACAAACCGGCGATCTCGTGACCTTTGTTGCATGTGGCGAAGCGTATTTGCGGATCTACAACGCTGGCCCCGAAGCACCACGGGCCAATGAAGTACTTTACAACGCCGGGGTTTGTTTTGAACAAGGACGTTCTCTTGCCGCAGCGATCACCGCGTTCCAGTTACTACGCAAATACTATCCGACCGATGACCGTAGCGCCCAAGCCTTAGCGCGGCTTGGCAACATGTACGCCGATTTTGCATTTTACCAACAAGCAGCCGCAGCGCTCGAAGAATACGCATCTCAATACCCCAACGCTGCCGATGCCAAAGCGGCCCTGAGCGATGCCGTGCAATATCGCAAAGGCCTCGGCGACGACAAGAAGGCCATCGCCGATACCGCAGCCTACGTGGCGAAGTACCAGAGTTCAAAAACCAACGTAGCCGATGCCGCCGCAGCGCACTGGAGTTTAACGGCTGTGCTCGAAAAACAAAACGACCGGCCGACGTTGATCCGCCACTTGCGCGATTACATTGCGCGTTTTGGCCGCACCGGCACGATTGAAAACTTGATTACGGCGCAAACCAAACTCGGCCAAGAGTTGTGGGCCCAAGCCTGCCCGGTGATAGCCGTCGATGGTCAATGCATCCGCATGCAACGCGAACGAGCCCTCGGTGCAACCAGTACACGACAACGCCAGCGTCGAGGCTCAGCGCTGCCAACCCAGTGTGGCGCGGCCAGCAAGGCCACGGTGACGGTAATTGCACGTAACTCTCGCGATGTACTGGCAGCGCAAGCGGCGTTTCGTCAAGCCGTGACGCTTGCACAAGCTGCTACCAACAATCTCACGGGCAACGCCCTCGCCGCTGCAACGTATGCCCTTGCCCTTGCGCAATTTCACTTGGCCGAAGTCGACTTTGAAAACTATATCGCGATTGGGTTTCCGACCGGGCTTGATTTTGATCCACGCAAGCCCGCGGTTGCAGCCGCGTCCAATAAACGCTTCACCCGTTGGCTCGCCGACAAACAACGCGCAGGTGCAACTGCACGCGAAAAATACCAAGCCGTATTTGCTACCAAAGAAGCATCCAACGCGATTGCCGCAGCGTCGCGGATTGGCCAGATTATGCAGAGCCTCTCAGATCAACTGTACAGCGCCGAAATTCCAGCCAACGTGCGCACCGGCGAATTTGCCGAAGACAAAATTGCTAGTTATTGTGATGCGCTCACCACCATCGCCGAGCCGATCGAAGCTCAAGCCATTGCTTCGTATGGCGCGTGTTTGCGACGCTCGACCGAACTCGGTTGGTTTTCGTCGTGGAGTTCGTTGTGCGAGCGCGAACTTGGGCAGTTGCGGCCCAGCGAATTTCCATCGGCCTTCGAACTGCGCTCAGCGCCGAGCCGCACAGCGCCGGTGACCACGACCGAAGGTGCCGTCGCCCTTTCACAGCGGTAACTGCCTGCGATGCCTTTGCAATAGTTTGAAAAATACTAGCTATTCGCAATTCGCGAATATAGAATATTAAACAATTACATGCCATTGA
>JAYWHS010000032.1:0-6093 GCA_043777635.1 Kofleriaceae bacterium
ACGCTGATCGACGCCGAACCACGCTACCGGTTGATCGCAGATCGGGCGTGGGAACATATCGTATGCGATAGCGAAGTTCGCGCTGCGCTCGACCAAGCGATCGCTTTTGTTTATGGCACGCTGGCCCAGCGCACGCCCGGCGGACTCGCCCAATGGCAAGCCGCCATAGTTGCCGCCCCGCCAGGCTGTATCAAAGTCTGCGATCCCAATTTACGCGGCGAAGTCACGCGCCTGACCGACCACGAAACTCGCGCGTTACAACAAGCGCTAGCCCACGCCGATATCATCAAAATCAATGATCGCGAAGTCGCAGCACTGCGCGAGATTTTTAATTGGCCCGACCCAGTTGCAGCATTGCTCGACCGACCGCGCATTGTAGCGGTGACCCACGGCGCTGCCGGTTCAACGTTGCATCGGCGCGACGCTGCCGGCGTCACCCAAACCCACACCATCGCTGGCGCCGCACCCGCGCTGCGCCAAGCCAACGCTGACAACATCGGCTGCGGCGATGCCTATGTTGCAATCTTGTTGCACGGTCTACTCGAAGGTTGGAGCCTCGAAGAGAGCGGGATTGCAGCGAGCTTGTGGGCTGCAAATGTCGCCGGCTGCGGTGGCGCAACTCCCATTTTCGACGACGAAATGATCATGCGCGTCCTCGGTGAAGGGGGGTACGTGGCATGAGCGAGCCAACTACACCACCGCATGACCAGCCGCTGCGCGAGTCCGAGCCAGCCCAGGCGGCGACGCCACCGATAGCAGCAGCGACGCAGGTGCGACCTGCATCTGCGGCAGATCTCAAACTCGATCGCGTGATTGCGGTGGTTCACCGCTACGGCCCAGCGTTCACCGTGTTGGCGTTGATGCTCGTGGTGGCGTGGGCCTACAGCCATGTGTTCGCAGGTGAACCCAACGGTGACGACAACACATTTCACCTCGGCGAAACTCGGCGCATTGCCGATTGTTTGATGCAAGGTGACTACGATTTTTGGAACTGGAGCGCCAATGGTGGGTATGCCTCAGGCTACTACTACCAACTGCTGCCGTTGTTCACGCCAGCTGCACTGACCGCAGCATCGGGCGGCCATCTGTTGTTTTGGTTTCAGCTGTGTATGTTTTTACCACTGGTGCTCACGCCGCTAGCCACCTATCGAGGCGCGCGCGCACTGGGTGCGACGCCGTGGGAAAGTGCGATGGCTGCGATCGCGGTTTCGTTTGCTATTTCGAATTCACGTTGGGGCCACGGTGCCGACGGCAATTTCTCGGTCGGCCTGTATACCCAAACCTGGGCCTTTGCAGCGTTTCCACTGGCGTTGGGCCGCGGTGCGCAGTGGCTTGCGACCGGTAAAAAACTCGCCGCCGCCGTGGCGTGGGGCACCTTTGTTGGCTTGTGTCATCCGTTTGCCGGTGTCGCGCTCGGCCTGGCGTTTGTCATGGGCGTGGTGCTGCCTTTAATGTTGAGCCCTTTGATCCGCCTTGCATCACCGTCGTTCTTGACTGAGCCAAACGCGAGCGCTGATCGCCCCGGCGAAGGCTGGCGGCAGTTTGGCCGCTTGTGCATTCTTGGTATTCTACTGCTGGTCGCATCAACTCCGGGTTGGATAACTGTGCTTGTCGACTACGCCGGCTTTGGTGGCTTTCCACATCGAGTCGCCGACGAAGTTGGCCCGGGCTTCAAGGGCCTGATGAAGTGGCAATGGGCTGGCCACATTTTGGATCACGGGCGCAGACTTCACGTATTGGGCTGGTGCTTACCGGTTGTCTTACTCATGGCGCGCAGCAAGTATTTGCGTTGGTGTTGGCCACCTGCGCTCGGCTATGCCGCCTTGCTGTCGGTGGGGCCACACTTGGTGACTCCAGATGATCTATTTCCGGCAGTGCGTTTTTTAGGTGCGCTGCAAATTGTTTTAGCGATGGCTGCGGGAATTGGCATGGTTCAAGTTGGCAAACTGTTGTGGCGTTGGTCCGAACGCGCGCCTGAACCGTTGATCCCACGCACTGCCGTCGCTGCCGTGGCGGCCGTGTTGATCACCTTAGTGGTGTTACCCGGCGCCCGCATGCAACACAGCCGCGTCTTGGTCGCGACCGACTACCCAAGCAATCGCCGCGATGAAATGCAAATGATTATGGAACGCTTCAAAGATTTGCCGCCCGGCCTCAAACAAGCCTTGGGCGGCGCAGAAAATCATTGGTGGAACTTGCTGCCCTATGTGTACGCCGAGCGTTCAGCCTTGCTGCAAATGGGCGGCGGTGGCTTACAAGCTAGCCCGAACTACGATTTTATTTGGTCGACACCGGACGTCCGTAAAAAAGCCCATCTGTACTTTGCTCCATATTTATTGTTTGCACGGTCGAAAGCGGAGTCGATTCCAGCCGGTCGAACCATCATGGTTACCGAGGCCTTCGAACTGCGAAAAATCGATGACGATGGCTTGGTTTCGGCGGCCGCTGTTACCGGCAGGATCGCAGGTCCACGCAAAGCTGCCAAAAAAGCCGCGTTGGCTTGGCTGGCCTCCGATGCACCGATGAAAAATCAAGTACTGGCTTACGAACCAGCGGCCGAAGAGCTGCCAGCGACGGTCAACGGCAAAGTCGAGTGGTCGGTGCAGATGCCATCGGCCGGCGACGATCCAGATGTTTCAGCCCAAGTTACCGTCACGCAACCGACGCTATTCGTTGCTCGAACCAGCTGGCATCCGCGCTGGCACGTCGAAATCGATGGCGTCCGCGCACCCATCGTTCGAGTAACACCTGATTTCCCAGCCGTGCTGGTTGGGCCTGGCGAGCATCGGCTACACTTTCGCTTTGCACGGCCAAGCTGGGCCAATACAACCTGGTTGTTGTGGCCCTGTTGCACGCTGATCGGCTTCGGCATCGAAGCGTGGCTATCACGGCGGCGGCGGCGCAACTTGCCGCAGGTTATCGTGCAGGTGGCGTAGGGATCAGCGCTGAACCTACGCCAGTGCCTGGCCGCGCCTCATCAGGCCGAACCACCGGCAATACGATTTTCAAAGACGACATTTGCCATGGCGTATCGATCAGTTTGCGATCAAAGCCAATGGTTGCTGAAGCGTTGGCGCGCTCAAATTGACATAGCGCAACAAACGTTGCACTGAGGCTGTCGGTGCTGAGCGCCAATTTATCTTGCACAACCAACACGCGTAAAAACTTACCTAACGTCTCGCGACGAGTTTGCTGCACTGCGATGAACGCATCACGGCTAACCCGTTGCCGAAACGATTCTGTTGCACGCTGCCAGATTTCGTCGTCGGCGCTTTGCGAACTCAACCTGAGCACTTCGGTACCTAGCGGCACTAGTTCACGCGGCAGCGTGTAGAGATCTTTTTGGTTGGTTGAAATCGGCAGATCTTTTGGCACCTCCATAGAGATGCCAAGTAATTTCCACTTCTTATCGATCTTCTGAAAACTGACGCTGCCCCGCGTCCGCGCATTGGCAAATTCGACTGTCAATGACACGCGACCGATGCGACCTTGCGGCCCTGAGGTGACAAACGTTTCATTGATCGCTGCGATTTCGACATACTTGCCGAGCGTATTGTTCATGTCATTTACGGTCGCGACGAACCGATCTTCGCGGATGGTCTCCTGCATACGTGGCGAACAATCGGCATAGACGGCAGCGGCCTTGCCATCGCGCAAGTCGATCAGAATTTTTTCTGCCACCGGTCGGAAGTCAGGTTGAACACCGCCTCGCAACTGGAACCAAACAATCACCGAAATCCAAGCAAAAACCAGCGAGAAACCGACGAGCATTGACGCAATCAAAGCGCGGCCACTTGGCGACTTTGCAACGCTAGGCAAGTTGTGCAGGCTCTCCCCAATATCTGCGAGCCCGCCGCCAATATCTTTGACACCCTGACCGAGCAGCGGCACCTTTTCAACGCGATCACCGAGGTGGCCAATGCCTTCGCCTAGCGACTCAAGGCCGTCCCCAAACCTAGCTACGCCGCCACCAACCATATCTTCGATACGCGACGCCGCACGTTTAGCGCCGCCGGCAACCCGCATCCGCGCTGACTGACCAGCGCCACCGGAATGATGCTCCGGTACCGGTTCAGGCACGCCATCGTCGGGCGGCGGTTTTTTTGAATCCTTGGTCACCGGCAGTCAGTATGGCTGGTTCGCGACGGGTCGTCGACGCTTACAAGGGACTTTCCCGTCTGACGGTTGGTCCCGGTCGCGACTGAAGTGGGAAGGGGGCCGAATGCCGCTCGCGCGGAGGCTGGGATCGGGGCACGGGGTGGGTGAACGGTCGGCTCCCCGAGGCTCCGGAGGGAGCGAGGTGGGGCTTGAACGAATGCACTGCGGCTGGCCGCGCGGCCGCGGAGGTTGCTACTTGCGCGTAGCCTGATGCGCCGCCGTCGCGTCGCGAGCTGATTGTGAGATTGATAGCGAAGGTTGGCATGGGGCGCGGTGCTCGATCCCGTAGAGCTTCGACGATATGATTACACGTCCGGTTTTCGGACCTCTACGTTGTACTGAAACAGGGCAAATATTTTTCGATTTATGTTGACGTGATTTTTGGGCCGACAATATTCATGTCCACTACCAGCGCGCAAAGAGCTGGTGTAGCGCTGCCATAGACGCAGCACGGACCGACAGACTGCGTTGGTAGTTTCTTTTGCTACATCGCGAGTTCGCAGCGCTGTGAGCGAATCACAGGGTCGAAAAAACAGATGATAGAGTGTTTCTATGGAACACGGTGCAAAGGTGAAGGTGGCCATCGACGTTGATGCGCTGGGGGACCAAATCGCAGAAATGTCAGCGCATATCGACGCTGCGATGCATCGGTTGTTAACGACAATTCGTGAATTCGACATTGCGTCGGGCTGGCATGTGCAAGGCGCATTGTCGTGTGCACATTGGTTGGCATGGCGGGTAGGCTGGGACCTTCGTACGGCGCGTGAGCGAGTGCGGGTTGCGCGCAAGTTGGCTGAACTGCCGCTGATCGACGAGGAATTGCGACGTGGCGCTATGTCATATTCGCAAGCCCGGGCGATTACGCGGGTGGCTACGGCGGAAAAGGAAGCAGTTTGGATCGAGTACGCTAAGCGCATGCCAGCGTCGCAGCTGGACACCTTGTGCCGTTCGTATCAGAATGTGCAAGCGTATGATCAAGCGCACGCGTCGGAGGCCGGAGCAATGGCCGGAGCGATGGCGGCGGCGCACGTTGCCGCGCAGCGTACGGTAACGCGGCGAAGTCTCGATAGTGGCATGGTGAAGTTTGAAGTCGTGCTGCCTAACGATGAAGCCGCGATCGTTTGGGCGACGCTGAATACTGGGATTGCAAAAGCGGATGCGGAACCGACTCCCGCGGAACCGCCGACCGCAAAAGCATCTTCGATGGCCGATCGGGGCCAGCAGCGCGCAGATGTGCTGATGGACATTATTCAAGATCGGGTGCGCGGTATCCGACCACAGCGCACGCCAATTGAAATCATCATCACGGTGCCACATGCCGGCCTGCACGGTTCTGCGGAACCGTCCGATCTTGCGATGATGGCGGATGGCGAAGTCATCGCGACAGCAACCGCGCGACGCTTGTGCTGCGACGCTGGCGTGGTTGTTGCGCACGTCGACGCCCAGGGTGTGCCGCTCACCATCGGCCGCAAAACCCGCACGATTCCAACCGCAATCAATCGAGCCTTGCATCTGCGCGATCGCACGTGTCGTTTTCCCGGTTGCACGCACAGCCGCTATGTCGACGGCCATCACATTGAGCACTGGGCCAACGGTGGCAAAACGGCGCTGTCGAATCTCATGTTGTTATGTAGCGCTCACCATACATTGCTGCACGAAGGCGGCTGCCGAGTCGAATCCGACAATAACAATGGCTGGAATTTTTTCGATCATCGCAACCGCCGCATCGAAGTACAACCAGCTCGCACAACACCGAATGCCGTCGGCCAGCAACGTGGCCTGGCGGCGTTACGCGATGCTCCTGCGGGGCTCGGCATCACGGCCAACACGAACGCATCAAAATGGACCGGCTCATCGATCGACTATGCGCGATGCATCGACGATTTGGTGTGAAGATCTGCGGTTGCGCCGGCAAGTCAAGGCACTCCAACACTC
>JAYWHS010000033.1:0-1830 GCA_043777635.1 Kofleriaceae bacterium
TCGATTTTACGTTCACCTTCATCGGGCGGCCCGGCATCTTTGTCGCCCAAATTGCCACTAGGCGCTCCGTGGCGAGCCATCCAACCTGGATTGCCACCGGGCCCAGCACCAGCGCCTCTGCCCTTGCCAGCGGTGCTGCCGCGTGATGATGCCGGGCGTGCGCGGGTCCGAGCCCACTCGCGCATGGCATCGATCTGCTCGCGCATGGTTACCGCGAGTGGCACGATGTCGCGAATAGTCTGCAACAGACCTTTGGTATCAAGGTCATTACCCGTGTCAAAGGCATCATACAACGCGGCGATCACCACTTGTTCGAGCTCGGCACCGCTGTAGTCCACCGTCGCGTCCACCAGTTTATCCATGTCAAACTGACCAGGATCGCGGCGTTTTTTACGCAAATGAATATCAATTATTTGCCGACGGTCTTCACGATCTGGCAAATCGCAGAAGAAAATCTCATCGAAACGGCCTTTGCGCAGCAACTCTGGCGGCAACGCCTGCACATTGTTGGCGGTGGCAATCACGAACACTGGCGTGGTTTTTTCTTGTAACCACGTAATGAACGTACCGAATACTCGCGAGGTAGTACCGCCGTCGGTTTGGCCCGATGACTGTGTCCCCGAAAAGCCCTTTTCAAGTTCGTCGATCCACAATACGCCAGGGGCGATTGCTTCGGCAGTCTTGATTACATTTCGAATATTTTCTTCCGATGACCCAACCAGGCCACCGAAGATCTTACCCATATCCAAGCGCAACAACGGCATTTGCCACAACGCCCCTACCGCTTTGGCAGTGAGCGATTTACCGGTACCCGGCACGCCGATAAGTAGAATCCCCTTGGGCAACGGTAATCCGAAATCGCGAGCGCGCGACGAAAACGCATTACGGCGTTTGACCAACCAGTCTTTTAGAATCTCCATGCCGCCGACATCAGAGAACTCTTCGCGATGCTCGTAATATTCGAGAATCCCCGACTTGCGAATGATCTGCTTTTTTTCTTCGAGGATGGTCTCAAGATCAAACGTGTGGGTTCGCACCATCGACTTGGCGAATACGTTTTCAGCTTCGACCAGCGTTAAACCGAGGGCAGCTTCTACCACCCGCTCCATGAAGGTTGGGTCGGACTCAATTTCCTGCTGCGTCGCAGGAGGGGCATTGGGTAGTAAGCTCCTAGCGCTAGCTTCAATTTCTGCACGATTCGGCAATTCCCAATCCATCACTGCCGCGACCGACTTCTCGAGCTCCGGCGGAATCTTGGTCAATGGCGAAAGCATGATCATGCTTTTTTTAGTTTTGCGTAGCTCATGCGCGGCATCGCGCAGCCGGCGCACCACCGCAGGTTCTTTTAGGAACGGATGAAAATCGCGCAGCACAAATAATGCACGGCCTTCGGCCCGCATCACATGGTCAATAGCTTTCATTGGGTCTTTGACATCGCGGGTACCCTGGCCATTGGCCACGGTTTTGAACCCCTCGGTAATCGACCAAATTTCCAACCGCATCTCGCGCTCGACGCATAACTTGCGCAGCGACTCTTCAACGCGCGCTTCCTCCGAGGAAGTGATGTAGATGAGGGAGTACCGAGCCTTGATTAGGTCTTCGATTTCCGATTTCGAACTGCGCTTGTGTTCTTCAGGATTCATTTATTCTCCGCCAGATCTCGTAGACCACGTAGTGCACCTTTAGCAGTCTCAGCGTTGTCGACCAAAGCGTCAACCGCATCCCGCACCGCCGGCGCGGCCTGGGCACCCAGTTCGCCTTGCACCAGTACAATGTTGTTGCGCATCTCACTCAAGATGTCGTTGATAGAGTCGTAAACCTCGCGCGCTT
>JAYWHS010000034.1:0-1830 GCA_043777635.1 Kofleriaceae bacterium
GACTGCGTGACACCACCAATGTCAAAGTCCGTAAACCGGACATCGCCGAGAAGTGGCGACAACGCTGCATTCGTTACTCGCGACGTTTTGCTGCGGCCTCAAGCTTCTTGCCGAGCGCAACAGCTTGCTTGTTGCCAGTGAACGACTCAAACTTGGTTGCGACTTGCAAATAGGTGCGCGCAGCGTCGAGATGCTTGCGTTTGGCGACGAGTTGCTCGACTAAGGTGAGGCGAAGCCCGCCAGTATTGAGATGCGGGCAACCCGTGACGGCAGCGGCGTTGGTGAGTGCGGCGGGAATTGCGTCCCAGTTTTTCGCTGCGATCGCGCGCAGCCCATCGTTGGTGTAAAGATCGTTGAAATAACATTCGCAGCAATAGCGGTGTGGCGGTAGCTGGTCCCACGCGGAGCGATACTGGTCGTACGCTACCCAATCTTGTCGTTTGGCCACATTAATGAGGAACTGATTAATGTGTTGGCTGCGCCATTCAGGATCGGTAGCCGCAAGCAACTTTGGAAACGCCTTTTTATATTTGGCGTAATCAAGTTTGAAGTAACAACCGACCACCATCTGGTGCCAGTCTTTGTCGCGGCTTGCAGTCGGCACTTTCAACAAATAACTCAGCGCGGTTTGCAGTTGAATTAGGCCAGCCGCGTCGGGGTGAAACGACCCTCGCCGAGCGTCATACCAAAGCTGGGCACGCAGCCGGGCCGCAGTTGCGGCAGGCAGCCCAGCCCCAACGAACGGCGTAAGGTATTCGATGTCAGCGGTGGTCAAATATTCTAGGCCCTGAGTATGCATCGCCGTTAAAAACCATGGGTCTACTTCAAGCAGGCGCTTCAACGCGACCCGCACCATCGCACGCGGCTGATCCCAGACATTTTCAACCAACCGATAGGCCGCGTAGGTATCTGCGGGATCTTTTTGCAGCGCGGCTGCATACGAAGCCGTCGCTTGCGCTATCAACTCAGGGTTTCTCATAGCGCACCGTACCGTGGCGCGACCCTCGTGCACAGGATGGTGGCGAAGATCTGCCGTGAGAGGCAGCCGTGACCTTGCTGACAACCGTGTTGTGATGTCATCGGTCGGTCAAAATGTCCGGCATGCGGACAAGCTGTCCGGCATACGGACGACGGTGTCCGACAGCGGGACAGCTTGTTGGCTAACCAACTGCAAATGCTTGCGACCGACGCTGGCGCACGCTTTGCTATGGCTGGTCACGATGTTGGCTACCCTTCAATCTTCGACACTCGTTGGCGTTGATGCCATCCCTATTATCGTCGAGGTCGACGTCAGCACAGGGTTGCCTGGCTACAATGTCGTAGGCATGGCGACGCCCTCGGTCAAAGAAGGCAGCGTACGAATTCGCGCTGCGCTTGAATCCGTCGGCCATGATGTGCCGCTAAGCAAAGTCACCGTGAACTTAGCGCCGGCAGATGTTCGCAAACCCGGCGCCGCTTTTGATCTACCGATTGCCATCGGCGTGCTGCTCGCGGATGGCGTCTACAAGGTCAACGTCTTCGAGGGTTTCATTGTGTTGGGGGAGCTTGGCCTTGATGGCTCTATTCGCTCGGTGCGTGGCGCTTTAGCGTCCGCGCTGCTGGCGCGCGATCATGGTTTGCGCGGCGTGTTGGTACCAAGGGTATCGGCGCAAGAAGCCGCTGTCGTCGATGGCATTGAAGTCTGTGCGGTTGACCACATCGCAGAAGTGATTGCGATGCTGGCCGGCGAACGACCGTTGATTCCCATCGTGTCGTCACCGCGCGGTCCCAGGCGGGTTCACACGGTCGATATGTCGGAGTTGCGCGGTCAAGGGGTAGCGCGTGCAGCGA
>JAYWHS010000035.1:0-1827 GCA_043777635.1 Kofleriaceae bacterium
CTCCACGTGACTTTTGCACGCTTTCAAACTACACCATCTCTCTTGGCCGGCCACCTGGCTAGGTTTTTATGATCCAAACATTCGCCGATGCTGGTTAGCTAACAAAAACGTCGATTGGCATGTGATCGCTCCATATACGCGCATCAAACAACTCGCCGGTGGCCAACGCGAACTACTGCTGCCGCGCAACATTCTTGGCCTCAAAGCGTTTAACGCATTCTCGATTGGCTCGATTTCGTTGCTCAAAACCGGCCGCAGTTACGACGGCATTCTCGCCATCGCCGGCAAAATGGCCGCCGTCTGGACCAGCGCAAAGGTTAGCTCGGCACAAAGCACGGTGTATTACTCCAAGATTTCGCTCGGCACAGCAGGCAGTAACGAAAACTACGCCGGCCGCGATTGGTAAGCTTTTGCGGTCGCGAATCTACATCTGCTGCGCAAACGAAATCGACACCGCTTGCTCGCCGAGTACCGAGACATTGGCCATCACTGATAAGCCTTTGTTAGCCATTACGCCCAGGCCGCCGCCGACTTGAAATTTGTAAATATCGGTGCCGGTGATGTCGTTGCCTTTATAGGTCCAAAATACTGGGCCGCCGAATACTCGAGTCGCCAGGAACGGGCTGAACCGGCCCAAGGTTTTTCCGACCACAGCGCCGACGCGCAAGTCAGTTGCAATGAATGAAACGCCTGGCTCGAAGCCTTGATGCGTCGTCACCCGCGACGCGCTAAGATCAACGCTGCCGGTAACGAAATAATTGTGAGGTAACGGCCAAAGTTTCGACATGCCCAAGCCGCCAGTAATGCCAGCGGAAATGTCGTCGGTGCGTTGCGCCGCACTGATTTCTCCGTCGATAATTGTGCCAACTGTGGCACGCATGCTCCAACGCGATGGCCACGCGTAGCCGACCGTGGCCGACGCTGCAAATTGCGAAAGCGTAAACTCGCCGTCGTCGGCAAATTTCAACGTGGTGCGCATCGCGCCGAGCGACGCACCTGTGAACCACCGGCCTTTGGTATACGCAGCACCTTCACATCCCGTCGGACCGACGGGCGCGCCGATGCCTCAAGCCTCTGCGAGCCGAGGTGCCGTTGCGTGCAGCGTGACGGACATACCAACAACTGACAACACGATGAGGCGCGAGCGCATATCGCAGCGTAGGACACAGCGTGTGACATGACAAGCCGGTGGCCGGCTCCAACGCACAATTTTTCGGATCGAACCCTTGGTGACAAAAAGATTTGGAGTACGTTCACAACATGAAGCTTCGTTCGGCGTTGTTGATTTTTGGTTTACTCGGGGCCGGTGCTGGTGGCTGCGGCAGCACGACCAGCAATGCACCAAGTGCGAGCAAAGACCAACCCGCCCCGACGCGGCTCGCCGCAGCAGTTGCCGACGCAGCCGCAATCGCACCAACACTTGAGTATCGGCTGCTCAACGGTGGCACATGGAAAGCACCGCCTGGTCGCGTTTTGGTCATGGATGTCTGGGCTTCGTATTGTAAACCGTGCCGCAAAGGCTTTCCTAAACTAGACGCGCTTGCCACGGCCAATCCTGAGCTCGCGATCATCGCGGTTTCCGTCGACGAAAAAGATGAAGCAGCGCAAAAATTTCTCAGCGAAGTACCAACCAAGATCCAAATTGGCCGCGCCACGCCCGACATGATGCAGCCCGCACCATTGAGCTTGAACTCGCTGCCCTCGTTATTGGTGTTTGACAAACAAGGCCGCGAACGGTTCCGCGCCTCGGAAGCTTTTGCCGCCGATTATGATCAATTGCCTGCGATCGTGGCGCAGCTACTGGCGGAGTAGCCCGGCTAGCGAGTC
>JAYWHS010000036.1:0-1826 GCA_043777635.1 Kofleriaceae bacterium
ACGGTTCCAAAAAAATTGTGCTTGCACCGCGCATCCCGGTGCAACGCATGGTCAACAACAATCCGATTGTCACCACCTACACCGCGCAACTTGCGAGCGTCGCCAAGCAACCGTTCGGCGACGCTGTGCCACTGCCACTCGGCCGTTGTCTCGATCTAGCCGCAGCGGGCCAAGTCCCCTTTCTGGCGACCGGCGGCAATCGCGTGCGGATTACCCCGATCGAACCACCCGGCGCACGTGAGCCTTATGTTGTGCCCACGTTGTCTGGCGGTTCGCGCATGTTTACCGAAAGCCTGACCTATCAATGGCTCGCCACCGCCGGCGGCTTCACGGCCGGTAGCACCGGCGGCAAACGCGATACCTTTGGTAATCCTGCTTTATTGTACAGCGATTGGAAAGCGCCAACCGAGCTGAACGCGCCACTCGACGTAAGCCTATGGATTCTGCCACGCGACGAACGCCTGGGCAGTGCGTGGGTCGAAACCTGTATCCGCGTGATGCCGTAGTGCTCGGCATTATTTCCGCGATGAACGAAGAATTGGCGGCAATCGTTGCCTGCGCCAGCATTGAGCGCACCGTTGAAATCGGCGGTCGCCGGTTTCACGTCGGCACGCTGCATGGCCATGCGGTGGTGCTGGTCGTTAGCCGCATCGGCAAAGTAGCCGCTGCAAGTACGGCCACTATTTTGCTCGAACGTTTTGCAGTTGCGCAGATCGTCTTTACCGGCCTGGCCGGTGCGGTCGCCGAGCATTTGCGCGTTGGCGACATCGTGATTGCCGATACCCTTATCCAACACGATCTCGATGCCCGGCCGTTGTTTGCGCGGCACGAAATTCCCATGTTGGGGGTCAGCGAGCTGCCAACCCATCCGGTGATGCGCGACGATCTGCATCGAGCTGCGGTGCAATTCGCAGCAGCTCCGTCGGCGGCGCTGATCGCGCTCGGCATCATCCAGCCGACCGTGTATCGCGGCGTTGTGGCCTCGGGCGATCAGTTCTTTTCCTCGGTGCAAGCCATTGCCACGTTGCGCCGTGAGCTACCCAACGTGCTGGCCGTGGAAATGGAAGGCGCAGCGGTGGCCCAGGTTTGCGTGGAACACAACATACCGTTCGCCGTGGTACGGGTCATCAGCGACACCGCCGACCACACCGCAGCCGTCGCATTTAGCGAATTCCTCGAAAACGCGTGTGGCATGTACGCAATTGGCATCGTTGCGCCCTTTCTGCTTCACCGACGACAACTCGACGCGGGCGTCATCACAAGTACCGCCGGGTAAGCACAAAAACCGCGACGCTGACCGCCGTTGACACCAAGCTCGCAATAATGCCTTGCGTACCCGCCCCCGGCCCGCCCATCGGTAGTGCGGTGGGATGATCGGCGGTAATCCAAACCCGAGTTTGTTGCGCGCTGCCGCCGGCCGCCACGGCAAGTTCCACATAGCCGGTGGGTAGATTGCTTATTTCGATCCGTTTGGTGCGATTACCGTCGACCAATAGCTGACCATTGACGGCCACCGTTACGTCGGCGGCATCGTCGAGCAGCACATGCAAGATGCCATGATCCCCGGCCTCTTCATCGGGATACCGAACGCTCACGTCATGAGCACAACTCGCGACAAAAATCGGCAGGATGAGCAACGCAAGCCAGCGCCATGGCCCGCGTGCCTCCGATGTTTGATTTGTTTTTTGCATGCCACTTGGTCTCGCGACCCGCTATCGCAGTTGCTTGCCATCACCAACTGCGTTGCATTACATGCTACCCACCCGGTATGGGACAACTATCTGAAGCCGCGTTTGCGCAAGCCATCGCACCTTGCAAATCTTGTG
>JAYWHS010000037.1:0-1825 GCA_043777635.1 Kofleriaceae bacterium
GGGGTAGCGTTGGCGGCCTTTTCTTTGATGCTTGCGACCGACGTGTTTTTGTTCCAGACAAAAACGTACAAATTGATCAATACCAGTGCACCCAAAATCGCTGCGACCCAGATGCCACCCCTTTTACTGGGGGCAGGGCCCAACGTTTGGAATGCTTTTTTTTTGCGTATTGGCGAACGCTTAGCAACCATAGGGGAGATGGTAGGTAACACGGAAGCGGCAGCCAGACCAAGTTTGAAAGCCGTTGGATCAGGGCCACCTAGTTGGGCGCGATGCCGGGCTTTAGTTTGCGTTGTTGCGCCTTCGCGGCGTTTTAGGGCTAGTGGCCGAACCTTATGCAATGTCGAACGGACGGCCCTATGAGCCCGAAATTAGACAACAAAGGCAAAGTGAGGCAGGGTCCGGATCTGCTCCCGGCACGCGAACAACTGGAACTTTTCCACAATTTTGTGCAGTCTGCACCCGTTGCGTTGGCCCCCGAGTTCTCGAAAATGGCAAAAAAACCTATAGTAGCTCCTGCGCAAACTAAGCGCGCTTCTGGCAAATCTGGCGCAGGTAAAGGCGGCGGCGGCGGCCGCGATCAGCTTGGAATCTCGCTGCCTGGTGGTGGCGAAGAAGGCGAAACCTCGCTGCAAACCGAGGCGCGCCGACGCTACCTCAATTACGCAATGTCGGTAATTACCTCGCGTGCACTGCCAGATGTGCGCGACGGGCTCAAGCCGGTGCAACGCCGTATTCTGTACGCGATGCTGCACGATGAGCACTTACGGCCCGACTCCAAACATCGCAAAAGCGCTAAGGTCGTTGGTTTAGTGTTGGGTAAGTATCACCCACATGGTGACTCGTCGGTCTACGACGCGATGGTGCGGATGGCGCAGGACTTTTCGCTGCGACTGCCGCTGGTCGATGGTTCGGGTAACTTCGGCTCGCTCGATGGCGACACTGCCGCAGCGTATCGATACACCGAATGTCGGTTGGCGCCGCCGGCGATGGAGCTGCTGCGTGAACTTGATTTTGACGTGGTCGACATGCGGCCCAACTACGATGGCACCGAAGAAGAACCCTCGGTGTTGCCTGCCCGTTACCCCAACTTGTTGGTCAATGGGTCAACCGGCATTGCCGTTGGGATGGCCACCAACATTCCGCCGCACAATCTGCGCGAAATCATCGCTGCGTGTATTGCGTTGGCCGAAGAGCCAGCCATTACCCACGCGTCATTGATGAAGCATATCCAAGGTCCGGATTTTCCAACCGGCGGCCAACTCCTCAACTCCAAAGTTGAGCTGCGGCAAATCTACGAAGACGGCCATGGCGCGTTGCGCGTGCGAGGCGAATACAAACTCGAAGAGAAAAAACGCGGCGGCACCGATATTGTGATCACGTCGATTCCTTACGCGATGACCAAATCTGATTTGGTCGAGAAAATCGCGGATGTGATCATTGCGCGCAAGTTGCCGTACTTGCTCGATGTGCGCGACGAATCAACCACCGATGTGCGCATCGTGTTGGAGATCAAAAAAGACGCCGACCCAGCGATGGTGATGGCGTACTTGTACAAACAAACGCCGTTGCAATCTAACTTTCACGTCAACCTTACGTGTTTGGTGCCGCCGGGCTATTTGTCAGACGACGCCGGCCGCAAGATGCCGTCAGATGCGCCGCTGCAACCGCGCCGTACTGGCATTAAAGAAATGCTGCGGCATTTCCTCGATTTCCGCTACGAAGTTACCTGCCGGCGCTTCGAATACCAATTAGCGCAACTGCGCCGCCGCATCCACATCTTGGAAGGCTTCCGTAGCATCTTCGATGCGCTGGACGAAACCAT
>JAYWHS010000038.1:0-6071 GCA_043777635.1 Kofleriaceae bacterium
GACAAAGGCGGCATCTGCGCAACAAAGACCGACGGATCAGCTCAGCAGCGCAAGCGTCCGCATGATGAAGGTTCCCCCTGACCCAACCGCTCGACTGCCGACTGCCAGGTCCAATCTAATTGGGGCCACGCTGCGATGAAACTATAACCTTCAGCTAGCCGGTGCACCTTCACATATTCGCCAGCTACGCCGCGCGGCCGAACCGCTCATACACATGCTGGAACAGCACGGCGGACTTTTCTTTAAACACATCGGGCGTGTAGGCGCGAGGCAAGCCTTCGTCGAGGACTTCTTCGATCTGCTCTTTCATGCGGGCGCGAGTTTGCGCCGTTTTCTGCCAGTCAGCGGTCAAAATGCCGCGCACGCGAGTCAGCAATTGGCGTGCGACTTTTTTTTCGATACCATGAATCGACAACGCACTGCGGTTCTCGCGATGCTCGGCGACAAAGCGCGCGCTTTGCACAAACATACCGCCCGAGCCACACGCTGGGTCGAGCACTCGGCCTTTGAACGGTTCGAGCACTTCGACGAGTAAACGTACAATGCTGGTTGGTGTGTAGAACTCGCCACCGCCTTGGCCTTCGCTCATGGCAAATTCGCCGAGAAAATACTCGTAAATTTTGCCGAACGCATCGCCTTCAAGATCATCGGGGATAATCGAGAACTTTTTGAACAGCTCTTTGAGCGGCCGAGGCTTAAAGCGCTGATACAGCTTGGGCAACACGCCACTGAGCTGAGTATTGTCGCGCTCAATTGCTCGCATCGCTTCGTCGACAGCTTGGCCCAACGATTGGCCACGCAGTCCGCCTTCGGGAAATTCTAGCAAGTGCCCGTACCGCGCTTCGGGTGCCAAGTACAAAACCCCACTGGCATGATACGCCGCTGGGTCATCAACCCGCGAACCACGCCGGCCCGTCGCGGTTTTTTCCAACTCGGCGCGCCGCGCAGCAAAATTGGCGTCGGCAAACTTTAAGAAAATCAGCCCCAGCACCGGCTGCGCATACTCCGACGACTTAAAATCGCTATTGGCCCGCAGCTCATCGGCTGCACTCTACAACTGCTTTTCCAGCGTGTGAGTTGCTTCATCTTTGAGTGCCGGAGCGATCCAACTTGTCATATGCGTTACCTAGTTGCGGAGCGTGACGATTGAGCGATGTAGCGGTGATGTAGCGATAACGTAGCGGTGATCAGCCATGATTCAGCTTGGCCCCCTGCAGCCCACGCCACATCCAACTCGAACACTCAACTTCGACGGTAAAGCCATTCGGCAGCCGGTGCAATGCACCGCTGATTGGTTAGCAACTTCCTGACCAATTAGACCTGGTCAGCGCGAAAAAGTGGCACAGCCGCGCCCGAAGCGGCGCTATTAATATTTAGAGGCCTAACCTTTAATAGCGAAAGCCGCTGTTAAAGAATTCTTAACTGCGGCCGAGTCCACACGCGCCGTCCGCGCGGTTGCAGGCACGGCACTTAGGGTTTTTTACACGCTCAAAACGAGTACTTTACTTGCTCGTTTTTAGCATGTAATCTACATTCCTGTGCCAACGAACCACTCTTGAGCGTGCCCTGCAAGCACTAAGCGATTTGCTAGTAGACCGCGCGCACGCGTTCGAAGTAGTGGCAATCGGTGGCGGCGCACTGGCCATGCTTGGGTTGATCGACCGCCCCACCGAAGACATCGATTTGGTCGCGGTAGTTCAAGATGCCGAACTCTACACGGCCCAACCCTTGCCGCCGGAACTCCAAGCCGCCATTGCCGACATCGCAGCGTTGCATGGCCTGCACGGAAAATGGGTCAACGGCGAACCGACGGGGTTGCTACGCCACGGTTTACCAGTGGGCTTTTTGGCGCGCTGCTCGCGCCGCAGCTTTGGCGGACTATCGGTGTTGTTGGCGAGTCGGTTTGATCAAATCCATCTCAAGCTACTGGCCATAAGCCGGCAAGATGACAAACACCACGCCGACCTACGCCAATTGCAACCAAGTGTTGCCGAGCTGCGTGCCGCTGCCGCGTGGGCTCGCACGCAAGCTACCGGCGCAGGTTTTGAATTTGAGTTGCGCGACGTGTTGGCAACATTTGGGTTGGAGAGCAACGATGTCTAAAGATTTACAGTCGCTGTGTCGCGAGGTGGGCTGGAGCCAGTGGGTGGCGCTGGGCGTATCGGGCAAAGGCGCAGAGCCAAAGCATGCGATCGATTTAGAAGCGGCGATCACATTTCTGCCGGCATTCGAAGTGCTTGATCCGCGGCTGTACGCGGAAGCTATCGATTGGTGCATTCAGTTTGCGGCCGACTACGTTTCGGTCTCAGTGCTGAAATCGTTTTTGGCGCTAATGCCGCCAGCGCATCGAGCCAAGTTCGCAACGGTAGCAACTATTGTGAACGCGCAAGGTGGCACTAAATGGCCGAAAGAAGACGTAGCGGCATTAAGCGAAATAACCCACGCCCGTGACCGCGCGGCGCTACCGAACTTTCGCCCGAGCGGTAAGTCGCAACGTCGCATTGGCAGCCCCGCAGCGGTGCAGTTGCGTGGGCGCAAGATCTTTGGCGTTAGCGCACGCGCCGATATGTTGGTAGCCCTTGCAATGTTAGGAGACACCGCCGGGAAACCAGAGTGGACCCATGTAAATAGTTTTGCTGGCCTCGGCTACCAAAAGCGGAACCTGAGCCACGCGCTCACCGACCTGTGCGACGGCGGCGTGGTGCACGCGCACAAAGTTGACAACACTGTGCGTTACGAGTTTGTGCAAGCAGACCCAGTGCGTACGTTGCTCCAACCGCTACCAGAAACAGCCGGCGTGCCATGGGCACCGTTGCTAGCATTGGCGGCGGCGTTGCTCGATGTGCAGGCGCGTACGCACAACAAATCGCTGACGACACAAGGCGTGGAGGTTAACAACGTGTTGAGCGCGCTGCGGCCGTTGCTCGCGCGCAATCAGATCGCCGTGCCGTCGATACACGCAGGCAATCCGTGGCCGCAACTATTGCCGTGGCTCGCACGTGAATTGCAGCCGTAGCGGCAATTGCGAAAACCGTTCGCGCCACGACAACAACGTTACACCGTTACGTCCACAGAGCTGACACCGGCGCACCAGCCAACCGATCACCACAATCCGACCGTCGCTGGCCTCAAGGATCACATCGACCTCGGGCCCATCGAGATCACGATAGTGAAACATCTCCGGTGTCACTAGTAAGCAAAAAACGGCCGGGTTCAAATTGCAGATTTGAGCTACACAAAACAATAAAAACAATTACTTACGATTCAACGCCAGTAAATCAACACGCGGGCTCAGAACGGCAACTTTTTTCGCATTGCACCGCATGGTCAGATTGCATACCATGATGACCATGAGCAAATCGACGCCGCATCTGCCCGCCGGAGAATTCAAAGCAAAGTGCTTGGCCTTGCTTGATGCGCAGCAGAGTTACGTCATTACCAAACGTGGGCGGCCGGTCGCGCGCCTTGTTCCTTTGCCAAGCGGCAAACCTCGTTCGCTGCGCGGCAGCTTAATCGCTGACGAAGGCATCATGGAACCAGTTGATGCTGACTGGGACGCGGCGCGATGATAATTCTCGACACGCATGTGTGGGTTTGGTGGCTCAGCAAACCCGAAAAAATCGGCAAAAAAGCGCAACGCGCAATTGCCCGAGCGAAACACCTTGGCTTGCCGGCCATCTGCGTTTGGGAAGTAGCAGCAAAAGCCCAGGCCGGCCAACTCAAGTTTGATAGGCCCTACGAGGTGTGGATCGATGAAGCGCTGGCCGAAGATGATCGGTTAGAACTCATTGGGCTATCGCCACGAATTGCGGTGGAATCGGTCAAGCTAGCCTGGCGGCACCGCGACCCAGCCGACCGGCTCGTAGTCGCAACGGCAAGAACATATGCGGCGCCATTAATCACCGCAGATTCCACGATTCATGGATCGAAGTTAGCAACCTGTATTTGGGATTGATGGTTGCAACGCGACACGGCGCACAAGTCGTTGGCGCCTGTTCAAATTGCCTACGCTGCGTCGCAGCACCCCGCTCGTCCGCGATGGCTTACGCGACATCGTCGGCGGCCAACGCTGCCATGTAGGTTCGGTACAAGTAACGGCGGTCGCGCTGTTTGCCGGTGCTTTCTTCCAGTATTCCCAGCTTCACAAGCTGCACGATCGCACTGGTAACTGCAGGCTGTGATAGCGCCAACGCTTTAGCCGTTGCGGGAATCGAAAGCACCGCGTGTTCTCGTGCGTAGTCAAACACGCGAAGTGCGGTGCTAGCGGCACGGCCGGTGCGTGACACAATTTGATCGCGATGCTGGCGGAACAACGCTTGCACTCGTTCAATAGTTGCGCAAGCCGCTTCAGCGACCCGGATCACGCCTTCAAGGAAGAACTGGACCCATGGCTCCCACTCACCGTGGCTGCGAATGCGCTGCAAATGTTCATAGTATGCATCGCGATGTGCCTTAAAATGTAAACTCAGGTAAAGCACCGGCTGCGACAACACGTGATCGGAAAGCAGGCTCAAGGTAATGAGCAGGCGCCCGACCCGACCGTTGCCGTTGAGAAATGGGTGAATGGTCTCGAATTGCGCATGGGCGAGCGCGGCTTTGATCAGCGGCGGCGTTGCCACGGGCGGCAACGCTTGCCCCCGATCGGAACCAATGTCGTCATGCAAAAATGCTTCAAGGTTACGCAATGCGGCGGGCAGCTCCGTGGGCGGTGGAGGCACAAACGCCGCCGTGTTGAGATTGGCACCACCGATCCAGTTTTGCGATGTGCGAATGTCGCCAGGGGTTTTGTTGCCACCACGCGCACCGGTGAGCAATTCGCGATGGACTTCGCACAGCAAACGCATCGATAACGGCAAGTCGCGCAAACGAGCGCAGCCGTGGCTCAGCGCAGCGACACAACGTGAAACCTCTTCGACATCCAGAGTGTCCGCGCTGCCTTCGATCACCACCTGCTCAAATTGCAACAGATCAGACAACGACGACTGCGTCCCTTCAATTTGGCTCGACAGCACCGCTTCTTTGCGCACATACATATAAATAAATAGGCCAATGTCGGGCAATACACGGGTGATGCCATCAAGCCGGCCCACTGCGATGTTGGCGCGGGTCTCCAGCGCGCGCAGCGCAAGACTGAACGCGAGCGGCGGCACCGGAGGCAGCGGCGCTGGCACAAAAGCTTGATATTTCGATGGAGTTCCAGGCAGTTGCCAGACAAATCGACCGGCCCGACCAAGGTTGCGCGACATTGCGCTATTAAGACATAAGGCCTTAAACTTTAATAGCGAAAGTCGCTAGTAAGGTTTTCTTAACAGCAGGCAGGGTGCAAGTAGCGAATCCCACGATTGGATTGTGCGTTGCCGGGTCGACCCGAATGCGTGTTTCCCAGCTCGAACTAGCCGCGCTGCAATGCCGGAAAGCCGTCGCGGGCCCAGTTGTTGGCGACATCGCGGGTCAAGGAGAATTGCGCAGCGACGCGACAGGTGGCGACGGTGGTGCCAGCGTCGTCGATAGCAGTGAGGATGGCGTGCGGATCGTATTCGTCGGGAATAATGGTCAACACCACGTTGTACCAAAGGCCGTCCCAGGCAACGGCGACTTTGCGGGTCATGGCAGCATCGTGTTGCCGTTGCGCGCGGCCGATAACTTCGCTCGCGGTTTTGACGAAGGTCGCGAACGACGGTTCGTCGAACGGCTTAGGGTTCTTTTTGTCGCGGCCCATCACCCACGGGCTGATCAGCGCCGGCTCTGACATGCCGGCTTTGCGAATCTCGACGGCCCAGCCATCGTCATCTTCGTTTTTGATGACGCGCGCGCTCCAGCCATTTTTGCGCCAGTACGTCGGTTCTTTGATTTCGGTTTCAGTGCCAGCTTCGTCGCCCATGGGTTGCCTTACTACGTTTCGGCGCTGTGCGGCGCTGCGCAACGCCATGATTTGCGGCGACTGCGATCGCCTGGACGAACGCAGGTTCGCATCAAGGTTGCCGCACGCGGCGGCGCGCTGCGTATCTGGCGGCTCGCGACAACCCTGCAATTTCGATGCGCTGCATCGAGCGGGCCGCGCAGGCGGAATG
>JAYWHS010000039.1:0-1824 GCA_043777635.1 Kofleriaceae bacterium
GGTGGCGTATCCAATTGGCGCGACGCGGTTGAGTTCTTGTTGCTCGGCGCAAGCAGCGTGCAAGTCTGCACCGAGGTCATGCTGCGCGGCTATCGCATCGTCGAGGATATGATCGAAGGCCTGACCCAATACATGCGCAAACATCAGTTTGCCCAAGTCTCCGACATGGTCGGCCGCGCTATTCCAGGCTACTCGGAGTGGGGCAATCTCAACATGAACTTTGAGTCAGTGGCCAAGATCAACGCTGACAAATGTATTGGTTGCCAACTGTGCATGGTGGCCTGTCACGACGGCGCCCACCAGTGCATTCATCCGGCTACCGATCTCAAAATTCGCGTGCCAGTCGTCGACGAATCCGAATGCGTCGGCTGCAACCTTTGCCAAATCGTCTGCCCCGTAGCCGATTGCATCACCATGGAACCCGTGGCCAACGGCTTTGCGCCTGCCACCTGGAACCAACATTTGGAAACCGGCGCAGTGTTGCGGCATAAAAAGGGCTCGCATTGATCGACTAACGGGGACTTGCCCGTCCCCGCTTGCTCGGCACAGCCGAGCAATTCACCCCTCCACGCGTGGCTCGCGCGGTTCTGTGAACGGGGACCTGCCCGTCCCCGCTGCCAACGACAGTTGCCGGCATTCACCCTCCCCGCATTGTTCGCGCGGGGTGCCACCGACGGGGACCTGCCCAATGCTCGTAACTTAAGGCGATTTGGACAAAACCCACCCAATCGAAGGGTCTTACTCGGTACTCGGACGACGGTACACCGGCGACGGCGACGGAGCCTTATCGACGACGCACCAAGGCGCTGGTCATCGCGGCAACATGGAGCGAACCCTACCGAGCGAGACAACCCGTTGCACATGTTTCGAGCGCAGAGGTCCGAGATTCATCGGCGGAGGCCGAGTATATTCCAGCCGATTTTGAAAAGCGTTGGCGTTTCGATCGCTTACACTTACGGGACCAGAATTGAGGACTTCCGTTTGCGACCCCACCGGTTCCCAACCGCAGTTCATGATCTTTAACGTCGACAAGCGACCCTGTAACCGCGTCGCGATCCCGGTTCGCAAAAAGTCAGCGCCGGGCACCAGGGCCGTGAGTTTGCCGCTAGCATGGCAACGTGCGGATCGTTGACTCAGCGCGGCTTTGGTTTGCGGAAGGAAATTCCGACAAAGTCTATGAAGTCGACCTGGTGGAAGTCGCAACCAATCAATTTGTCGTGAATTTTCGCTATGGCCGACGGGGCTCGGCGTTGCGCGATGGCACCAAGACGGCCAATCCGGTCGCGCTGGCCAAAGCGCGGACGATATTCGAAACGTTGGTGCAGGAAAAACGCAAGGGTGGCTACCGCGATGGCAACGCGACGTCGACGCCAACCGCGCTTGCCGGTGATCCTTATCGAACTGCGCCTGCGGCAACCGCCGTGACACCGGAAGTTCAACACTTGATTCGCCGGATGAGCCAAGGACGGCGGCGACAGCCTACCATTCCTTATGACGTGCGACGCGCGGAAACGCTGGGCCACACAGCAGCGGAACCAGTGTTGCTAGAGCTCCTGCGTGGCTGCGCTGCGACGGATACTGCCTTTGCAGCACAGCTCATCGCTGCCCTGGCCCACTGCGGCACCGCGAGCGCGCTCAACAGTTTAGCAACGTACGTGGCGTCGAAACAGCTAGGCACCCTTGCGCGGTGCGCCAGCATGATGATTGCACAGCGCAGCGGTGGCGGCACAGAAACCTACGACCGCTGTGTGGCACCGTTACTGACGCCAGCGGTGCAAGGATTGCTCAACAACGCGGACAGCAACGGGTTGGTCGCTGCTGCGA
>JAYWHS010000040.1:0-6061 GCA_043777635.1 Kofleriaceae bacterium
GTACTATAAATAATTTTGTGGCGGCGGCCGATTGCGGAGGTTATGCCATCGGGTCTGGTTTTCGACGGCGTGCAAGCCACACATAGATCGTGGGCAGTACGATCATGTTGAGCACCGTGGACGTAACGAGGCCTCCGCAGACGATGAGTGCCATGGGCGCTTCGAGCTCGCTGCCCGAGGACTCAAATGACAACGCCAGCGGCAGCAGGGCCAGGCCGGCGGTCGCGGCGGTCATAACGATGGGCAACAGGCGTTCTTCCGCGGCGCGTAGCACACGTGCGACGGCATCTTGGTTGGGTGCTTCAAGATCGAGTTGCCGTTTGTGTGCAACGAACATGATGCCGTTGCGCGTAATGATACCCGAGAGCGTTACAAAGCCGACGAAGCCGGAAACCGACAAGCCTTCAGGGGTTAGTGCCGCAGCGATGACACCGCCAACGAGCCCGAGTGGAATGTTGAGTAGTACAATGCTCGCGTCGCGCACCGAGTTGAACACCATTGCCAGCAAAATAAAGATTCCGAGCAGCACCAATCCGCCGAGCACCACTAGGCGGGTACCGGCTTGGCCTCGGGCGACCGCTTCGCCTCCAAGTTCGACTCGATAGCCAGGCGGGACTTGAATATTTTTGAGTCGAAGGGCAAGCCGGTCGACCGCAATTGATAAGGTTGTACCAGCAGCGTTGGCACCAATGTTAATGCGGCGCTCGCCGTTATCGTGGTTGATCAACGATGGCGCAGGTACTTCATCGATTGTTGCGAGCGAAGAAACCGTCACCTCGCCCGTTGCACGCGTCGAAATCGGAATATCGCCCAGCGCGCTACGAACCTGCAGTTCCGGGGGGCCTGCGAGCACGATATCTGTAATCCTGCCGTTTGATTCGAGTAGTTGGGCGACGACGTTACCTTGTCGCCAACTCACCACAGCATCTGTGAGTTCAGTTACCCGCACACCTGCACGCGCAAGCGCTGTGCGGTCAGGCGCTATCCGCAACTGTGGCACATCAATTTGTGGTTCGACGCGGACCATACCGATACCGGATGTTGACTCCATGATTTGGGCGACATCACTGGCCAGCTGCCGCAGCTCGGGCAGTTCAGGCCCAAGGATTTTCACGACGATGGGGGCGGTCTCGCCGGACAGTACCTCGTGGATGCGCTCTCCTAGAAATCCTTCGACAACGAAACCGAGCCCAGGCACTTGGCCGATGCGGCGTGCCACGTCAAGTACGATCTCCTCCCGTTCTCGACTGTCACCGGGCCGAAGGACCAGATCCATTTCGATGCGATGGACAGGCGCGGCATCTTCGTCAAGTTCCGCGCGACCAGCGCGTGCACTAACATGGAGTGCCGCATCAGGGCGGACGCTTTGATCGATGCGGCCTGCCAAGCGCATTACTTCGTCGAGCGAGGTGCCCGGCGCGGCGTGCACGTGAGCGATGAGCGAACCTTCATGAAACTCAGGCAGGAACCCGCCGCCTAAAAATGGCAGTGTGATGAGTGCACCAACTACAAGCATGGCCGACAAGCCAAGCACAAAGCGTGGTTTGTCGACGGCGTTGGCGAGTCCGGCTCGGTATTTCGAAATTAGCCAGTTGGCGAGCCGTGTCGGTTTAGCCTGTTTGGTGGCCAGCGAAGGCAACAGCAACGCACACAGCGCAGGCGTTACGGTAAGCGCCACCACCAGTGAAGCGACGATCGCAAGAATATAAGCCTGTGCAAGCGGTGCGAAAATCCGGCCTGCGATACCGCCAAGGGTCAACACGGGTAACAATACTAGGCAGACGATCGCCGTTGCATATACGACCGAGCCTCGCACCTCGCGAGACGCATCGCGCACAACTTCAAGGGCCGGGCGAGGACGTAAACCTTGAGCATTCTCGCGCAGTCGTCGCCATACATTCTCAACATCGACGATGGCGTCGTCCACGACTTCACCTACTGCAATCGCAAGCCCTCCAAGGGTCATGCCGTTGATGGAGACGCCGCAGGCGACGAGCACCGCTGCTGCCGCGAGAATTGAAAGCGGAATAGCGATGAGACTGATCGCTGCTAGTTTGCCATGACGCAAAAACGTCACTAGCACCAGCACCACCAGCCCGGCACCGAAGAGCATCGAACGGCTGACACTCCACACGGCTTTCCGAATAAAATCGGCCTGCCGAAACACCGGTGGTTCGAGTCGCGCAGCAGCCGGGAATTGGGGGCTCAAGCTCGCGAGCGCTGCTTCAACCTTGGCGGTCACAGCGAGGGTATCGGCCCAGGGTAGCTTGTTGATTTGCACGTAGATGGCTGGCCGGCCGTCGTACAGTGCGGCGCCAACGCGCGGTTCGCTAGCGAGCACAACCTCTGCGACGTCGCTGACCCGCACGGGGAGGCCGTCGTTGAATGACACAACCGCATCGGCGATCGCCGCGATTGAGCCATCGAGCGTCAGGCGCGCTGCTATTTGTATATCAAGGCGATTTGTCACGGTCTCGGTGAACCCGGCACCGGCTGGCGCCTGCGCGCCTTTAATGCCGGCACGCAGCTCGTCCATGGAAATATGGCGGGCTCGCATTTTCACAGGATTTGGTCTTACTTCAACTCGTTCGACTTCGCCGCCATGAATCGTCACCTGCGAAATACCGGCGATCGCGAGCAGCCGGGGCCGTAACGTCCAATCACTAAACGTCCGCAATTCTCGCTGCTGCTCTGTGCTCGCATGAAGGTCCATCGAAATACATAATTTAAGCAGCGCTCCGATCGGCGCTGATATAGGGGCCAACTGTGGAGGTCGCACGCCAAGCGGTAAGCGCGCCCGCGCAAGATCGATCCGCTCGGTGACGAGCTGTCTGGCGCGGTACACATCGACGTTGTCCTCGAACAGCACGGTAATCACCGATAGTCCGGGCGAGGAAGTAGACCGTACGGTCGTTGCGTTAGGAGTTCCCAAAAGTACGCGTTCGATAGGCCGAGTTACGGTCTCTTCTACATCAAGGGTGCCCATGCCAACTGCTTCGGTCTGGATCACGACCCGTGGCGGCATAAAATCGGGCAATACATCCAACGACGCGCGAGACGTGGTCACGATCCCACCAACCGAAAGCCCGAGCGCAAGTAGCAGCACAACTACGCGGTGTTTAATTGACCAAGCGATGAGCGAATCGAATAGCGCGCCCATGGTTATTCCATATGCCTTAGTTCAGCCCGCAGACTCTCTCCACGCAATGACATCGCACCCTGTACGACCACGCGAGTTCCGACGACTAAACCGTTAGTGAGCCGTGCTTGGCCTCCAAATCGCGCCGCTACATGAACCGGGCGCGGAGTGAAAATTCCAGGACTCGTCTCGACGTAAACAATATCGTTGCCAACGCCGGCGACCAACGCACTTTCGGGAACCAAAATGCCAGTTGATGCACCGACGACGACTCGAACAGCCACGGTTGCGCCCGGTAACAACGCCTGCGCTTGAGGGCCTGTTATTTCCAGCCGGTCACGCCGCGTACCTTGGGGGCCAACGAAACCGCCGCGTGCCACCAGTTGTGCAGGCACCCAGCCATCATTGATTTGAACTTCGTAGCTCGACCCCGCCGTGTCGTCGGGCGCAACGGCGATATCGACCCAGCGCGCACCGCCCCTGAGCACTCGCGCGAGAATGTCACCTGGCTGCACAACCGCACCCAACGTGACATCAAGATCGATCAGTCGTCCAGCGATCGGAGCCTGCAGCGACAACTGCCCTTTGCCGCCGGCCAATTGTGCAGCGCGTGCTCGCCGTAAAGCTTCGACATGGGCGCGCGCCGTGAGCATCGCTGTTTCGATTTCTTCGCGGGCCTGCGTGCTCAAGATGCCTGCAGATGACGGTTCGCGCGCCCGTTTGGCCGCAGCGTCGCGGAGGATCAACTCTTGTTCACTTGCACGCAGCTGGCCGTCGAGCTCGGCGGTTTGTACGCGCAACGACACCGTTTCGCCGGTATTTAGTAGTGGCGTTAGGTTGAGTAAGGTTGTGCCGGCGTTGATGTCACTACCCACTGCGACTGGTAGGATACTTGAAATACGCGCTGATAACGGGGCCACCAGCAATGCTTCGTCGCCAGGCTGGACAACGATACGGCCCCATCTAACCCGCGCGTCGGGAAGCTCGCCTTGCACTGCCGGCGCAACTCGCAGGTCAACAGCCTTTGCATCGGCCTCGGATAAATGCACCGTGCCGTCGGCTTGCAGGCGCTTTGGCATAACGCTGGCCATGGCTCGTTCTTCGCGCTCGGCTTCACCTTCGTTGCAAGCCGTTAGTAGCAGCGCAGCGAAAACCAAGCGGTGCATTATCTGACCCATCGCAGCCCCGATCCGATAAGAAATTCGCCGAAGCGAGCGCCCAAAAACAGCGCGCACATAATTGTCAAAGAAATCAAAACAAAATACGTTTTTAGATTTTTTTGGTTTTTAGCTGTTGTGTCTAGCGGTGTCAGCAGCCGCGCAACGCGCAGCCGCATTTGATCGCTGGCCGAAGCGATGCCTGCACATGCAAACGATGATTTCTGTTCAATCCGCGTTGCGACCAAAACCGCAGCAGCGAGATCAGCGCCGTCGTTACACTCGCGGGCTTCTTCGTCGCGCGCGAGTTCTAGGGTAAACAGCCAATGGGTAAAACGCTGACCGGCGCCCGGCAGCGGCCACTGAACATCGGTTGCAATTTGTGCAAGCCAGATACGCAACGGATCGCGGTGGCGTGCGTGCGCTTGTTCATGCGCGATCGCAGCGTTCAATGCCTGGGTATCAAGCTGGGCGACTAACTCTTCGCCGACGATGACGCGTGGATGTACCAAGCCGATAGTGGCAGCGCTGCGAATTGTCGGTACTTGGGCAGCTCGGTACCCTCGCACGGCGGCGCGAAGCCAAATGAGTACGACTGGAAGGGCAATGGCAAAAAAACCTACCGGGACATGCTCGGCTTGGGCCGGCTCGACGAGGGCCCACCCCATCAAAATACCTAGCGCGGGGAGTATGAGTGTCAAGGGTGCCAGCACTCGTCGAAACGCGATGCGTTCAAGGGTTCGCCCCGAAGAATGCAGTTGATTGTTGACTGGGAAAATGAGCGCCCAGAGCCCACCCGCTAGCACGGCAATACCTACGAGCAGAATCGCAAGCACGCATAGCACTAGCTCACGATCCACGACCAGTCCTTCGGCGCGCTGCAACCAATCGTTCAAGTTCAGTCAACAGCTGTGGATCTATGGCTTCCACCGCGCTCACCAAAGCGGCCATCGCCGGATGAGGCTCCGCGCCAAGCAATCGGGTAACCGCCTCGGTGGCGCGTGCTTGCTCGATAATCTCGCGTTTGACGTTGGCTCGATATACGAACGCGTTGCCAAGCTTTTTACGCAAGACCAGCTTTTTATCAAACAACCGGTCGAGGACTTTTGCAGTGGTGGTGTAGACCAGGTTCCGTGGTTCACCGACGCGCTGATGCACTTCGCGGCCTGAGCAAGCCCCGTGCGTCCACAGCGCCACGAGCACCGCATATTCAAGTTCACCGCCGGGCAACGCTACCGCTCGCATTTGGTCAGCATCTACGACGCACGTCGTAATGTCAAGCTATTGCAATTCGTGGCGAATACCCGGATCGATTAGCGCTTTCGAGCTGGTTTTTGCCTGGGTGAGTAACGATTTTCCGCCGCTGTGTTGCCGCTGCTGTAGGTTTGAACGCTTTAGCTAGTTAATTCACGGCGCTGTTATCTGGGATCTTTGCGAGCGAATAACGTAAGCTCGAGGCTGATGACGACTGTGCGAATCGGGGAGTTTGAGTGGGACGATGACAAAGCAAGGGCCAACTACGCCAAACACAGGTGACCTTTCAGGAAGCCGCCGAATGCTTTTTGGACCCTGAAGCTCTGACCGCACCGGACAAAGACTATCCCGATCGATTTGTTCTTATTGGCGCCAGCAAAGATTCAAAGGTACTTTTTGTCGTATCCGTTGAACGCGCAGAGCGCATCCGAATCATCAGCGCCCGCAAAGCATCACCGCAGCAAAGAAAGGCATATCGTCATGGCCAGAAATGAATTTGACATGCGCAACT
>JAYWHS010000041.1:0-6058 GCA_043777635.1 Kofleriaceae bacterium
GGCGCTGACTAATGCGGATCAATCGTTGATCGCAGTCAGCCAAGCGCAAGGTCCGCTTAAGGTCTTTGATCTCAAAACTCGCAAGCTGTTGAACACGGTGAAGCCACTCAAATCGATGATGACCGCAATTTCAAACGCGCGGTTTCTCGGCTCATCACTTTATGTGATGAGCGCCGCTACGCCGATCAGCTCGTCGGGTCGCTTGTACAATGCGCGCACTGGCAAACTGATGCTTGATATCGGTAAAAAAGGCGCCGACGTCGACGAACACATGCCGCTGGCTTTGGGTGGTGATCGTTACGCGTTTGCGGCCTGGATGCTGAGCAAGATGTTCATCGTGAACGTCAAGACCGGTAAAGTGCTCAAGCGGTTCCCTTTGGGAGGCGATCCCAAAAAACCGGTTGATGCGCTGACCTTATTAGCGATGACACTCGACAATAAGATTCTTGCGGTTGCGGGCACGATGGAAACCGCGTTGGTGCAGATTGTCGATCCGCTGACCGGGGCTCGGACAGTGCTCAAAGCGCCTGGTTGCGCGAAGTAAGACTGCCGGGACCCGCTCCGAGCGTGCGCTTGTTCGCTCCAATTCGGGCCCCCGCTCCGAGGGTGCGCTCGTGCGCTGCAATTCCGGGCCCGCTACGCTTCGTGCACTGGCAGCCAGCAACTGCTACCTTGGCCGGGGCTTTCTTCGACGGTAGTCTCGATCGCCGTGACATGTGGGGCGCTCAGCACCGTCGCCAAGCGGGTGCGCAGGCGTTCGCAAATGAAGGCGGCCAACGGCTCGACGGCGATATTGTCGACGGGTAGTTCCAGCACGTCGGCGGCTGGCAAAATATAGCGTTGGCCACACAGGCGAAAACCATATTCGCCGTCGAGCACGCCAGTGGCAGGACCGACGGTCAGCTTTTCAAAATGCGGATTTGCGGTGGCGACAAAGACCCGCTCTTTCCATTCCGCACACAGCTCCGCGAGTTGCGCTTTTACTGGCGCGAACGCGATCATCTTGGCGAAACTGATATCGGTAAGTTCCAACGATACTGCAACCGTGTAGTTGTGGCCGTGGAGCCGTTCCTTTTTGCCGTCGGGAAAAACGGTCATATGCGCGCAAGAAAATTTGTACTGTTCGCGAGCGACGCTTAGGCAATAACGTGGTGGCACAGCGCAAATGTACTCTGGATTTGGCGTTGCAGCGAGGCCTGCGGTGACGTCGGACCGCCTGCAGGCAAACGGCGTGCTGGCGCGGCGAGGTTATTCGTCGAGCGGCTTGATCACGTAGTCGAGCGCTTCGTCCATCGTGTCAAATGCTCGCATATTGGCGCGTGAAAACAGGCAGTACGCTTGGAATAGCGACTTTTTGATACCAAAAACGCCGGTGATCGCGCTGCGTAACGACTTGGGTGTAAATAGTTCTTTGCCGAGCTGATACGAACGCCGCGCAAACGCAAAATCGGCTGGCACGCCGCGCACATCGGAAACTGAATTGGCTTTGCCTGGAAATGCTCGGACAAAATCAGCCGTTTCTTCGAGGGCCGCCATGCGTTCGGCTGCGTTGGTGGTGCGGGTGTAGTCGATCACAAAAACTTCAACACCACGGTGCAAGTGCCGACGCACAATCCCGTTGGGACTTTGATTAGGCTGAGATGTTGAGGGTGTGTCGCTCACGTGGTTCCTAATGGTCCGGGTAGGGCTTTATGCTACCGCAACGAGCTCTTCAAAAGCTCGAACAAGACTCCAAGAACACGGAATAGCCGTGCCGACCCCCACAAGTCTCGGTCCGCATGGCCTACTACGGGCACCAATGCTCCGCGCGATCGCGGCGGCGCATCACACCACACGCAGCGCGGCGCTTGTCCGGGCTCGGTCGCCATGGTGACACAATCACATTTGCTACAGCGCGGGTGGATAACTCTGAGCGCTACCACCGACGGCCGTGGCAGCTGCACGCCGCAAACGCAGGTTGGATCGCGAAATGCAGTCGACCCAATCTCAGCTGTCCGACCACAAGACTCACAGCGCATGCCTTGGGGAGCATAGGGCATTTTACGGGGAAAGAAACCACACACTTCGTTTGTAGTTGAAACCTAGTTGGCCGCGCGGTGTCTACTTGACATGGTAGACGCCGGACCCCGGTTAGGATGCAGCATTCACGATACCAAACGATTTCCCAAACCTTGCGACACTGAAGGCCGGCACAAACCTCGGCAGGTGTGGCTGCAGTTTGTAATCGTCGTCGGTAGCTTGACCTTTGGCCTGTTGCCAACCGCGGCTGCGCAAGCTGCGCCAACTGAATCGGACCGCGATTTTGCATTGACTGCAGGTGAAGGTTTGCAGCGCCCGCCGATTGAGTGGTCGACGTGGGTCGGCTTTGGTGGCGGAGTTGGCGAACCCGGGGAAGATGGCGGCCGAAGGCGATCATCGGCCGATACTTTCGGTCGGCCACACCACCATCATTCGTCGGATTCGCTCGGCCTGCTGCGCAGCTCGATCGGCGTCGAAGCGTCACTGCCGCTGAGCGTGAAAGGCCATCTGCGGCTTGGCGCGTGGGCCGAGTTCCGTGGTGGCCGCGCCGGTGAGCGTGGTTTTGTCGGCGGCGAATTGTTGTTCACTGCCGCGCCTTCGCGCCTCACCGTGTTGTTTTACCAAGGCAGTGGCACCCTCGGGCTACGCGTCGGCCGCAGCGCGGATGCACAAACGGTGGCGTTAGCCTGGGGCTACTTGGCGCCGTGGAAACTCGAAGGCGCGTGCCGCACCCGTTTTTTCGACATCACCACCGGGGTTTGTCAGGCCCCGCTCCGAGCGTCCGCTCGTTCGCTCCAATCTTGGGCCCGACCGCCACGCGCTACCCGCTACATGGTGGGCGTGCGCATGGTGGCTACCGTGACCCGCAGCCTCGATCGCGGCCTTGACCGCAGCGTCGACCCTACCAGCGGCGATCGCGGCTGGTCGGCCACTCTTGGCATCGAGACCGAGCCGCTCGGCGCGCTGCGAGCTTTGCTTGGCCTGCGGTCCTGGTATTGATCTGATTTTAATCGGGCTTGGGTTGCGTACGCTCGGCGCACTCGCTACTTCGTCCAAGCTCGGTTAGCGCGCGACAGCGAATGGCTGCAGCTTCATGGGCCAATGCATGGGTCGGATATGTACGCAGCAATTCGGCGCATGTGCCTAGCGCGCGCTCCGACGATAATAGTGGGCCGATTTCAACTCTTGCAGCTTCCAGCAGCGCAATAGGCGACCACGTTGCATCACCCATCGCACCGAGCTTGTGGGCGAGTTCAACGGCGCCTGCGAAGTCGCCTTGGCCGCGCAGCAAGCGAACCCTCCGCCATTGTTCAACGGCGGATAGGGTGGCTGGCTTGACGCTCGCACTATCTTGATTTTTCGTCGGTGGGAGCGATGGTGGGAGAGTCGTAGCCGGTGGCGTACTAGGCAGTGGCAGTTCCAAGCCATACGTACGTAGCTGGGCAACGGCGCGCTCCGACGCTCCTGCGAATACCGCGGCTTGACCTTTCGGCAGTGGCCGCACATGGCCATCGCGGTTGGTAAATACGGCGTCCCCATCGTCGATCCGAATCGAACTTTCACGGTCGGCGCCAGTGCCAGCGCCTGTAGGCGTTGTACCCGTTGCAATCGACGCACCGCCAGACTTCAACAGTAACTCACCATCATGCAACACCACGCGCATTTGATGCCCACGGCCAACGCGAAACGATGCAACCCCTTGGCTGAACGTCAACACCGATGTCGTTGACGAACTTGTTTCAACCGCGAGTTGCGCGCCGGGCTGCGCCACCAACGCTGCCGCTGCTGCAACCCGAAGTGCGACCGGATCGCCGTTGCTAGGCGTGTTCGACGGCATGGAAGACACGACCACGGGCGCAGGCGTCGGCAACACGGCAAGCTGCGGCGTCGGTGCGTCTGCGCTACGGCTCCACAGCACAGCAAACGCTACTGCTGCAGCGCTAGCCGCCAACGTGACTGTCCATGGCAACCACCATCGCGCCGATCGCGTTGCCCCCACCGCCACATTGGCCTGATCAAGCCGCAGTTGCCGTACATAGTCAGCCGCATGCGATTCAACCACGTGAACAGCGCGGGCTGCGTTAACGATGGTCGCAAGATCAGCCATGACCTACCTTAGTGGCTGCGACCAGCCCAGATTCGTCAAACTTTCCCGAAGAAAAATAGGTTTGCAGCTCGTCACGCGCGTGGCGATGCCGACTTGCTGCGGTATTGGCAAACGTTCCGAGTACTTGGGCTGCCTCTTTGGCTGAAAGTTCAAAGATCTCCATCAGTACAAAGGCATCACGCTTTTTGGGTACGAGCGTCGCAAGTCCACGTTGCAGCGCCGCCAAATCCGCTGGATTTGAAAATGGTGACGCGATGTCGATGCCAACATTTTCGGTTGGCACATAGCGGCCGGCCTTACGCCTAATTTTGCTGCCCACCCGCGTGGCGATCGTGAGCGCCCATGTCTTGGGGTTGGCTTCGCCGCGAAACGTTGGCAATGCCCGATGGATCGCAATCATCGATTCTTGCACTGCATCTTCGCAATCCGCAGCACTGCCCAACATCATCGCCAGATGTTTGCGGACCAGCTTGTACAGCTCAACGAGTAATTGTTGGCGGGCCGTCGCATCGAGCTTGGCAATCTGGGCCAACCCAGCGAGCTCTTGTGGCGTCACGCCCAGGTTAGTAACAGAAGCATTTCACTTTCCGAATCTTTTTTTGACGAATCTGGCCTGGGCCGCGCACTAAACAATCATGACGAAGCATCGATTTGGTTCTTGTGTGCTTGCCGCACTATTTTTTTCAACAACTGCCTCAGCGGTGGTGCATGCGCAATCAGGTCCAGCGTTGCGCGTCGATGCGGACATGTTGACTCGCCGCATCTCGGAGCAGTTAGCAACCGAAGGCACGGTGCTATCGCGGCTGGGCCTTACCGTGCAGGTGGAGGCCATTGGCGACAAATTCTTGTTGTCGTTGCTCGATACTGCCACTGGGCAAGTTATTGCGACGAACAAAGCTGAGAATCTGCCCGGCGACCCCGAAGCCGCGGTGGCCACGGTGACGCATATTGTTGCAGATATGGTCGCACGCGGGCGGACGTATGCGGTCGCACCGACGGCCACCGAGGTCGCGTCGCTCGCCGAAGGCAAACGAATCCGGGCTTTTCGTGAACGCCAGATCGGCATGACCCCGATTACCGTTGTGGGTGGTTCACTGTTGGGCATCTTTTCGTCAACCGTATGGATGCCAACAACGGGCTCGCTTAAAACTCCGATGAGCTTAGACGCATACTATCGACAGGTCGGTCGCCCAGACTATGCTGACCGCTATCACGCGCGGCGAAGAAATGGCCTAATTCTAATGATTGCAAGTACGGCGCTTGGGACGGCAGGCATCGTGTACGGCTCGTTTCGCACACTCGAAAACCAAAGTGGTGGTGAGTCCATCAGTCTTATGAGCGCCGGTTGTTTGGTTCTGGGCGTAACCTTGGGCAGCTATTTGATATCGACCGCAGGCGAAAGCGCCAAAACTCACATCGCCCTTGCCGAAGCCTACAATCAGCGGCTGCGCACCGAGCTGCGAATCCCAGATTCGGTTTCCGCACGCGAACGCACCAAGCCAACGTACTCCAACCGTGTCGCGATCACGCCCCTTGCTGGGCCATCGGGCGGCGGCTTGTCGCTAGCTGGTAGTTTCTAGCGTTGGCGCGGCCGTTGTCGTCGACGCGTCCCACGCCTAGGGATTACTTGATCAATTCAAACAAGCCGGCTGCGCCTTGGCCGCCGCCAATGCACATCGACACCACGCCGTAGCGACCACCGCGGCGACGCAGTTCGTGCAAAATGCTGGCGGTGAGCTTAGCGCCGGTGCAGCCGAGCGGGTGGCCCAAGGCAATGGCCCCGCCGTTGACGTTGAGTTTTTCGTCGGGGATGCCGAGTTCTTTTTGGCAGTACACCGATTGTGACGCAAACGCTTCGTTGATCTCGAACAAGTCGATATCACCAACGGTGAGGCCGGCTTTGGCCAGCAATTTTTGAATCGCTGGTAGCGG
>JAYWHS010000042.1:0-1821 GCA_043777635.1 Kofleriaceae bacterium
ACCGCTGATGACCCGGTCTATGTCAGCAATGGCGATGGCGACGAGTTGATCTACATTCATCGCGGCGGTGGCACGCTGCGCACGATGCTGGGTGACGTAACGTTTGCCCAAGGCGACTATGTATTTGTGCCACGCGGGCTGCTGCATCGCTTTACCTTGGGCGAAGCAAAACATGTTGGCGAACAGTACTGGTTTTGGATGGAACTATCGGGCGGCGTACATGTGCCCAAGCAGTGGCGCAACGAGATCGGCCAGCTACGGATGGATGCACCGTATTGCCACCGCGATTTTAAACGACCAACGTTTGCCGGCACCGCCGACGAAGGCATCCGCCACGTCGCCGTAAAAAAATACAATCGTTGGCACGGTTTTGAATATCAAGATGCACCGTTTGACGTCGTTGGATGGGATGGCACGGTGTATCCGTGGGCGTTTCCGATTTTGAATTTCCAACCACGGGTATCGAGCGTGCATCTACCACCGACCTGGCACGGCACATTCGCAGCGCGCGGCATTCTGATCTGTAGTTTTGTGCCACGGCTGGTCGATTTTCATCCTGATGCGATTCCGTGTCCGTACCCGCATACATCAACCCATTGCGACGAAATCATCTTCTATTGCGATGGTCACTTTACGTCGCGACGCGGCGTCGGGCCGGGCAGCGTATCGCATCATCCGATGGGCATTCCGCATGGTCCGCACCCTGGCAGTTACGAAAAATCAATCGGCAGCACCCGCACCGATGAACTCGCGGTCATGCTCGACTGTTTCTTGCCGCTGCAAGCCACCGTCGCAGCGCTAGGCATCGAAGACCCCGGCTATCACGCTTCGTTTGTGTAGGGTCAGGTTACCGAGCGGCAGCGTCGATACCTACAAACTCTACATGGGTGCCTGCGACCACGCCGTGAGCTTTGCTCCAGCCGCCATTCACTTCCAACACGTACAGCGACTCTTGGCCAACGGTACGGATGTCATCGGTCTGAGGCGTGGCGCTATCAACGATGCCAGCGATTACAAAAGCCTTGGTGATGAACATCATGTCGAGGGGAATCAGGGTGTTGTGCATCCAAAACGTATGTTCTTTGGTTTCGCCCATCAAAAACAACATGCCTTGTTCCGGCGGCATGAACTGGCGATACATCAAGCCTTGTTGAATCGCATGAGGCGACTTCACGACTTCGACCTGGACCACCTTGTCGCCGGTACCAAGCTTAAAAGTCACGGTACCAAGCGCCGCGTTGGCAACCGAGATCGCACTGCCTGCTTGGGCAAGCTGGCGTTCATTCGACCCAGGCGTAGCTGGCGAATCGGTCGGTTTTGACGACGAACAACTGCTCAACAACGCCCACGTACATACAGATGCGAACAACCAACGCACAATAATCACGGCCAAAAGCTACACCTGGTTTAGGTGCAACCCAACCTAGTTTTTGGCTATAATTGTTCATGCGCGCGGTCCTAACTCGAGATAACGAACGAAGCAGCGAGTACCTCCACGCGTTAGCGCAACGTGGCATCACCGCAACCTGCCTACCAGTCACCACCAACGCGGCCGCGCTTGATCAACCTGCGTTGCTGGGTGCGGCGCGCGTCGCAGCGTCGTACGATGCCCTTGGTTTTGCCAGCCAAGCCAGTGTCCGGCCATTTATTGCCGCACTGACGTCAAGCGGCGGAACTATCGCGAAAACGGCATCGGTGGTGGCCGTCGGTGCGGCGACCCAGCGGGCGCTTGCCGACTACGGCGTAACAGCAACCATAGCGCTGCAAGCTAATGCGCAAGGCCTCGCAGCGACGATCGTGGCACAGCTCACCGCCCAGGGC
>JAYWHS010000043.1:0-1820 GCA_043777635.1 Kofleriaceae bacterium
TTATCGACCCCACAAACCAGCCCGCCATTTTTGGCCGACCAAGATGAAGATAAAAAACGGCCCACCGAGCAACGCGGTGACAGCACCGGCCGGTAATTGAGCGGGCGCTGCGACCATGCGGGCCAGCGAATCGCAGAGCAGCAAAAGCGCAGCACCACCAAGGGCCGAGGCTGGCACCAAGAGCCGATGATCGGGGCCAATGGTGCCGCGAATCGCGTGTGGCACAATCAAGCCGACGAACCCGATCGGCCCAGCGACTGCAATGCTAACGCCGACCAGCAACGATGCCACAATGAAGACAATCGATTGGGTGCGGGCCACAGCGACTCCGACCGAGGCTGCGGCTTCTTCACCCGCCGCCAACGCATTGAGTTCACGACTAAAACCGATCAAGGTCGCAATACCGACGAGGATTGGTGCTGCGGCCCAGCCAACTGTAGTCAGTCGCATCGATTCCAAGCCGCCCATCATCCACCGCAACATCCGGCTCACTTCGGAAAAATCGGACGTGTATTGGATCAACACCGACGCTGCTGAGCAGAACATCGATACCGTAACGCCAGCGAGTACCAAGGTGGCCGCAGGCAATTGCCGATCGGTGCGAGCCAAGCGCCACACCACGAGCAAGGTTGTGCCAGCTCCCAGCAACGCCGCCAGCCCAACGCCAGCGGAGCCTAGCCAGGTTTCTACGCCCACGCGAATCGCAATCACCGCAGCGAGAGCTGAGCCTGACGAAATACCCAACGTGAATGGTTCGGCGAGTGGATTGCGCAAAATCGCTTGCAGACCAGCGCCTGACGTCGCGAGGGCGGCGCCGACCAGCAGACAGGCCAAAACCCGCGGAATGCGAACCCACAAAATCGCGTATTCGGTGGACGTCGAATCAAACGCCGACGACGACAGGAGATCTAGGTGGCGACCATTGCCGTCGGTGGTAACGCCCAACAACGGCGCGAGCAAGGCCAGCGCCGCCAGAGCCAATGTCGCCACGCCTAGCACCGAGATCAAGCGCCGTGCGGTCAGGCGCTTTGGCTTAGCAGCCGAGACGAAACCGCTCACGCCGGCACCGCGAAAGGTTGGCCCGACGGTAACACGCCGACATGAATGCTCAGGCCGAACGCTTTGCTGACCGCGGCATCGCGCAACACCGTGGCCGGTTCGCCGTGGGCGACCAGCGCACCAGCGTCGAGTGCCCACACCTCGGTGGCGTAGCGCAGCGCTAAATCGACATCGTGGGTTACCAGCAATGAAACTGCACCTTGATCACATTGGTCGCGGACCAATTGCATAATCGCGCGGGCATGGGCTGGGTCGATAGCTGCGGTTGGCTCGTCGAGGAGCAGACAGGTCGCGGCTTGGCACAGTGCTTGGGCTAACAGTACGCGGCGAGCTTCGCCGCCGGATAGTTGATCAAAGCGGCGGTTAGCTAGCTGCATCACGTCACATCGCTGCATTGCTTGGTGCGCCGCATGCAAGTCAGCGTCATCGGCAAAACCAGCGCCACGTTGATGCGCGTAGCGCCCCAATAACACTACTTCTTCGACGGAAAAGCCAAATGCAAGCTCGCTGTGCTGCGGCAAGTAGCACAACTGCCGGGCCAGACTTCGGCGGGCGGCACCAAAGGGGCGTTGGCCCAGGACGTCAATGACGCCCGCAGCGACGGGTAACAGACCCGCGATGCTGCGCAACAATGTGCTTTTGCCCGACCCGTTGGGGCCGATAATGGCGATCAAACTACCGGCCGCTGCTGACGCCGAAATACCGGTGATGATTGTGCGGTCCGATAACTTCACGGCAACGTCGCGCAACGTGATCACCGG
>JAYWHS010000044.1:0-1820 GCA_043777635.1 Kofleriaceae bacterium
AAGCGCGTGGTGGCATCAACATTTGCCGAGAGTTCGGCGCGCAGTACTTTGATTGCAACTTGTTTGCCGAGCTTAGGGTGCTCAGCGCCATATACCGTCCCCATGCCACCTTCACCGATTTTACCGGTCACGATGTAATCATCGATCACCGTGCCGGGGGTGATATCGGTCATGCGCAAGGCCAGCGGTTGGGCCGGAACTTGCCCCGGACCTGGCCCTACCGGCATGCGAGGATCGTTTGACACAGCATAAGGATAACATGCGCAAACCACCGCGCAGGCCGATTTTACGCCGGCAGATGTAGCGCAGGCGTGGCGAATATGTGCAACGGCTGCGCGAAATACCCCGCTATGGCGCACCGGCCGCGAACGTCGCTGGCACACAGTTCGCATGGACCGGTAACATGACGACAATGAATCGTATTTTGGTGGGTCTCGATGGGTCGCCTCGGACCGCGTATGTATTGGAGCAGGCGGTCGCTATCGCCCGCGCTCAAAACGCGAAAGTTACGCTGATGCGCGCGGTGAAGGTGCCACATGAACTCTCGGTTGAAATGCGTTCGACGTGGATGGCGTTCGAACAAGCGATGTTCGACGATGCCACCTCAGATCTTGCACGCTGGGGCAAACTGGTGCCAGCCGATATGTTGGACGGCACCGCCGTCGATATTGGGACACCATGGGATGCCATTTGCCGCAAAGCCACCGAGTTACACGCGACCATGATTGTGATCGGCTCGCATGGGTATGGTGGTCTCGACCGTCTGTTAGGCACCACTGCGGGCAAAGTTGTCAACCATGCGGATTGTTCAGTGATGGTGGTGCGCGACCCTGCGACGGCAAGCAAGAGCTAGCACGCAAGGTTTTTAGCTGCTCGGCGCACACACGCCGCTGGTCGACGTGATCAGCATACATGCGTACGACGGCGACGGGCAGGTGTTGTTGTCGAGGGCACAACGCAGACCAAGCAAGCCATCGGCGCGATCGGTGCAAACGCGGCCATTGATGGTGAGGGTTTTGGTGCCGGTCGGTTGTGGCGGTGGCGGCGCGGCGTTGCCATTGCCACCGGCCGGCGGTGGCGGCGGCTGATTTGCTGCGGTGGCTTGATTAACCGCCGCTTGAATCAACACTGCACGCGCCAAAATTTGCTGAGCCCGGGCTGCGTTTTCAGCCGCGACCCGGTTTTGCTCAGCGACGGCAGCGCGATGATTGGCCCAATCTTCCGGCGACATACTACTAATTTTGTTGCGGCATTGATTCACTTTGTGCACGCCCCACAAACCACTCACTGCGAACACCGCAGGCACTGACAATGACGCCGGCGCTTCACCGGCCGCGCCACCAACGACGAGCGCACTCACCAGGCCAGCCGCCAGCAAGATATCAACGTACGGCAAAAACTTAGATTGGCTGCATTCAAGTCCGGCGGTCCGAGGCGAATCGACCAGCAACCAGCCACAGCCGGCTTGGGTGGTCAGCGAACTGGCGAGCACCGTAACGGCGAAGGTCTGGATGAGCAACGAGTGGGAACGCATTCAGGATTTGTAACATCCTGGTCAGTTCGCTGCCATGCCGCAACGCGGTTGGCCGATTGTATGTGCTCAGGCTTCCCCGGCTCCCAGCGCCACGAAGTTGTGCGGGCGCAGCGTTACGGCGCAGCGCTTTGGTGGCAAACTGCGAGGATGACAACGACGATCCGGGCAATTCACGACGAGGAGGTCAGCGCTTTTCGAGCGGCGCTGATGACGGTTTTTGGCGGCGACGCCGACGACGATCCGCATGGTGATGCACGATTTCGGCAGTTGGTGGCGTGTGAACAAG
>JAYWHS010000045.1:0-22503 GCA_043777635.1 Kofleriaceae bacterium
GGCGCGAACGCTGGCGCAAGTAGTTTGCGGTGGCGTTTGTGCAGCTGACCTTCGGCCGACAATAGGCCTTCGCCCAGCAGGGGTTGCAGGAACTCGGAAATACCACGCGATTTGTTGAAGGCGTCGGCTTCGGTGGTGAGCACCTGGTGGGCCAATTCACCATCGGTGATGACGTGTAAATTCATAGGCCCCAAGGCGAATCTTGCAATCGGGCCAACCTCGGCTGCATGTTCATGCAGGCCTAAGCGATCGCGGCGAAAATCCAAGAAGTTGCCAATCAGGGGTAGGCCAGGCACGCGTGGCACGGAGGTCGCCGCAGGATGCATCTTGCTGCGCTGGACTGGCTGGAGGTTGCGAAGCTGCTCAACGCGTTGGCGTAAATTCATAGTGACAAAATGCGAGTAATTGCTCATATTCGCAACTCGCGTTCCAACGCCGAGGTTACGATGCCCAGGGCTCCCGCAAAACCGCGCCAAGTGCGCATGACTGCTAGAAAACGTCCGCGCCAAGAGCGATCGCGAGCCACCGTGGCAGTGATCTTGGACGCAACTGCTCAGGTTTTGATCCGGGCTGGGTTTGATGGGTTAACCACCAACACAGTGGCCGATGTGGCCGGTGTGTCGATCGGTTCGGTGTATCAATATTTCCCCAACAAGATGGCCTTGGTGTCGGCCTTGATTGAGCGACATCTCGATACTGTGCATGCGGCAGTATTTTCTGAGTTGGCCCGAGTCCGCGATCTGCCACTTGCGGCGGCGGTGCGGGCCATGATTGAGCTGATGTTGCGGGCGCGCGCAGTGAATCCAGAAATTCATCGGGTGCTCATCGAACAGGTGCCTCGTACTGGTCGCATGGCACGGGTGCGTGATTTGGATAAGGTCATGCACGTTGCGGTGACTCAGTTCTTGGCGACCCGGCGCAGCGAGTTGGTTGTTGATGACCTCGACATGGCAACGTTTCTCACGGTCGCCACCATTGAAGCGATTGCGACCCGCGCGGTGTTGTTTGCGCCGTCGCGGTTAGCCGACCCAAATCTGATCGATCAAACTGCCGTACTCGTGGTTGGCTATTTGACGGGCCGTCGGCCGTTGCCAGGCAGCTGAACCAGTACACGCCATAGCGCGGCAATGCTGGCCGCAACCTCGCTGCGCTGCTAGCGTATCGTGGTTACAGTTTACCGTCGATCGATTTTGCCAGCCCAACATCTAGCAGTTTGACCAAGCCTGCGTTGGTGCGCATGATTAAGCGCGAGTTACTGGACGGGCTTCGCGCTGCCGGTTGGCTGCTTACCGCACCACACTAACCAGCATCGCTTTGACAAAGTGTCAAAGCTGCTGGTTAGCCTCGATCAAACAAGGGACGTTCCGGGACGTTCCGGGACGTTCCCGTCCCTTCTGCGCGACTTTCAACTGGCAAGTCGCCGGCATTCAACCCACCACGCGTTACTCGCGAGGGTTTCTTGGATCATTCATTCGCCGTTGCTGGTTAGCGGCTCATGGAAAACGATTGTAGTGATAGATGATCACCTTGGTGTTTTCGTCATTGCGATAAGCGGCTTCGATATCGTCAACGTTTTCTTGTCTATCGTCGACAAAAATGACCGTTGCGTAAGGCGCCGGCAACTGTGCCTGGAACTTCTGAAGAATGGTTCCCTTGTCGCGCCCGGTAGCGTAGGTGATGCCATTGGTAAAAAAGATTGGGCGACCGGAAGGGAATCCAATTTCAAAGTTGTCGTCTGCCGAGAAAGGCTTGTCTAGAAACGAGATGCCATGACGATGTAGCTCTCGCTCGGTGGCGGCGGTGAGGACACTTGAGCGGGCAGTGATTGCTGCGGTATCGAACCCTTTGCGTTGGATCGCCCTGATGTCGCGAGGCACTCGAGTTTCAGTGAGGTCAGCAGGGCATTCCTTCACCTTTCTGTTAAAGCCAGCCAGGCCGCCAGCAGATCCGGCGGGCAAACAATCCTGGGTGATGAGAATTGTCTTATCGATGTCAAATGCCACCAAGGTTGCGGCGACGTCTACCTGGTTGGCCATCGCTATAATTTCGCGGCGAATGACGCTGTATTTGTCGGTAACCCTGATTTCCACCTGAGAGTTCGGAGGGCGTATGACCGTTGATCCTGCGCCGTCGGCTTTTCCGTCTTCGCCTTGAGCGATATCGTCGTCAAGGTCATCGCTGCCATCGTCGACCCCCGCGCAGCTGCAAAGCGACAGGGCCACGACGGTGAATAGTGCATAAACGCGCTTGGTGGTCATGGCAAATTGGTAAAGCAAAGCCCGAGCCAAACATGAACACGTAGATTTTCCTCCGCGGCGCGATTTGGCCGCAACTCGACTTGCCATAGCAACTCGGGTTGCCGGTCCAAGCTGGGTATGGTGCCGGTTGGATGCCGTCAAAAAGAACGGTAAACGTGAAAGTCTCGCTACGTTCAGCTCTGCTTTTGCACACTTCAAAAGTGCTGATGGCGCTACGCGAATGCTCTGTAAACGAACTCGCAGCAGATCCTGTGTCGCAGGTCGGCCCCGCGCGGGGTACCAATTGTTCATATGTGACAACACGTTCACCAGAATCACAATGAACTTGGCTGATGGCCTTCGTCGGCTCATCAATTGTTAACGGCATCTTCGCTGCAATGAAAACCAACTTAGTTGGTCGAATCGACGAGCCAGTCGCGTTCACCAGGTGGTCGCAATTAGGATTGCGTGCCGCGAGTACGGATGCATGTATGATCGCGACGTAGTGCCACCGTGTTCATTACGCAAATCCCCACCGTAGAGCAGTCTGCCAACGAACGTTGTGCATACCCTAACGGCTAGACGTTGGCGCATTGCGTGCGCGTGTGCATGAAGGGACCCAGCGGCGCGGGGGAGGGAGCGAGCGCACCCGTTGCGCACGTTTCGAGTGCAGTGTCCCGAGGTTCGTCGTCGGGGTGCGCTTACGCTCACGACGATTCGGGCAAGCGGATACGTTTTGATCACGTGCGAAAACGTGAGCGGCATTGGTGCCCTCGTCGTCACCCGCCGCGCGACGATTTTTTTGCAATGTCGGCCAACGCGGTGACCCATCTTGGCGATGCATTGAGCGAAGGCACTAAGCGCAGATCTTCGCCGCCAGCGGCGACAAATTGCTCTTTCGCGCGCATGCCGATTTCTTCGATGGTTTCCAAACAGTCGGCGACAAATGCTGGGCACATGACCGCGAGTCGCTTCACGCCGCGTTTGGCTATCGCATCGAGCATGACATCAGTGTACGGCTTGATCCACGGCGTACGACCTAAGCGTGATTGGAACGCAACTTCCCAGCCACCGTCGGCCAGGCCCATGCGTTGCGCGATTTCACGCGCGGTGTAATAACTTTGAGCCCGGTAGCAGTTGCGGTTGCCGGCGGTAATGGTGTCGCAGCAATTCGCTGCCTGCAAACAATGCTTACCAACATCGTCGCTTTTGATCATGTGGCGTTCCGGCAGGCCATGAAATGAAAACAACACATGGTCGGCGCGAAACTCGCTAACATGATTTTGGCCAATCTGTGCGAACGCTTCGAGAAAACCTGGGTCGTCGTAAAACGGCGGCACCACATCTAACCACGGTGTGTTCCATTGTTCACCGGCGAGCTTCCAAACGCGCTCAACCGCCGAACCCGTAGATGACGCTGCGTATTGCGGAAACAACGGCAACACGACAATTCGATCAACGCCAGCTTGGCGCAATTCGTCGAGGCCACGCTGAATCGACGGATTGCCATACCGCATGGCTAACACCACGCGCCAGGTTGGACCGAGTTCGGTTGCCACCGCCGCTGCCAAATCTTGGGAGTGGTACAACAACGGTGAGCCGCGTTTGGCATCCCAAATCGATTGGTAGGCGTGTGCGCTTTTTTTAGGCCGGGTCGGTAAAATGATCAGATTGAGCAACAAGGCGCGGCCCACGGGGTTGATGTCGAGGACCCGCGGATCTGACAGAAATTCGCGCAAGTAACGCCGAACTTCTGCAGTTTGCGGCGCATCTGGGGTGCCGAGGTTGACCAGCAGCAAGCCGGTTTGGCCTGGGGCACCTGCAATGGTAGGCGCGCCGGAAAGGCTTGTGGACGAAGGCAAAGTTGATGATGCGGCCATAAAGGTTAGGCGTAATCGCCGAGCTTCAGGTTACGAGTCCAAGCCGCTAATTCATAGGGCCTGGACCGATTCGCACACCGGTTTTGGTGATGTCAAGGGGCAGGCGGATCGCACATGGAAAAAACCCAAAATGATGACTAAACGACTGCGAAAATTGAGCTTTTCGGAGAATGCTTGTAAACCTGGCGATCTCTCTTAATTGCTGTATTTACAGCTAGTTACAAGAAGAATGCAGGTTGTTGTTTGCGTTAGAAGTGAAACCGCGCAGTATGAGCGCATGGCAGGGATTTCGGGACCGTCGCTCGACAAAAAACTGGGGATCAAATGCGGCCACAACGTGGTGCTTTTGAATCCTCCGGTGTCGTTTGAGCGCACGTTGCCGTTGCCTGATGATGTGCGGATTTCGCACTCGATCAAAATGCCGCCAGTCGACGTGGTGATCTGCTTTGTTGATTGTTTGGAAGACCTCGAAAAGAAGTTTTCGCTGATTGCATCGCGCTTGCATCCGGCTGGTGGTTTTTGGATTGCGTGGCGCAAGCGGCCAGCAGCGCGGCTCACCAAGCGGTCGGCCAAACGCCCAAACGACGCAGTCGAAGAAATTACCGAGGCTATTGTGCGGCGCATTGGTTTGGCTGCTGGCATGGTCGATAACAAAGCGTGCGACCTTGATGGCAACTGGTCGGCATTGCGGTTGGTCATTCGTTTAGAAAATCGCGACGCAGTAGCCTATCGCGCTGAGCCGCCGATGATCGCTGCAGCGCGTCCACGCCGCACGCGCCGGCCCACAGCGACGGTTCGGCTTGCAGCCCGGATGCAAAGTGGCGCAGGGTCGATGATGCGTCGGGCCCGCGCTCGCGCTACGCGCTAGCTTGCACGTACGGGGTACTGTTGGCTCAGTCGTTGGCTCAGTCATGCGACGGAGCTGCCTCCGTAAACGTTGCACACGTTGCCCTGGTTGCAACGTTATGTGAACGCAGTCAAATGGCTACCTCGAAAAGTGGAATGCACGGTGCGGCGACGGTAGGTTCCGGCCATGCAAGCAAAACATCTACTGCGCGGCGGCAGTGCCGTGGCGTTGGCGCTGGTCGCCGGATTAGCCGGCTGCGTCGACACTGACAATCGGCCGAAAACGTTGGAGTACATCACCGAGACGATTCTCAAGCCGTCATGCGGCACGGTGAACTGCCATTCGTCGTTGGGCTATACCCGGGATTTCGCGTTTGATTCGGTTGCTGCGGCTCGCGCCACGTTTAAGCGCGGAGGTACATCGCCGGAGGCGGTGCTTACTGTCATGCGCCGCGAATATGAGCCGATGCCGCCAAGCGACACCGTCGCTGACCAAGATCTTGAGTTGATTCAAGCGTGGATCGACGCTGGAACGCCGGGGCTATAACCATGAAAAAGATACTCGTTTTGGTGTCCATTGTCATGGCAACGGTCATGCTCACCGCGCCTCACCAAGCTGTGGCCTACCCGCAGTACACGCTGTCACGTGGCCAAACCTGCATCGAATGTCACGTGTCACCGACTGGTGGTGGCCTATTGACCGAACAAGGCATGGTCACCGCTGAAACTCAATCGAGCTATGGCCATGCACCGGAATTTATCTACGGCAAATGGACGCCACCCGAGTGGTTACAACTAGGCGGCGATTTTCGCGGCCTCGGCGGAGTCAAAGTTATCGATGGCAAAACCGATCCGGTGCCCGTGCCAATTATGCAGGCTGACTTGTACGCTGCGGCTCACTACAAAAACGTTACGATGTATCTGCTAGGTGGTGGCAAGGGCGGCGATCCAATTGACCCACCTGCAACCCAGTTTCTCCAATCTCGTGAACACTGGGTGCAATACCGACAAAACGTCGACGACAATTACGGCCTGTCGGTGCGCGTCGGTAAATTTATGCCAACGTCTGGGCTACGGTTCGTTGAACACAACATGTACGCACGGCGCTACGGCGGCACGCAATTGTTTAGTGAAGCTTACGCCGTTGCAGCTCACTACATACAGCCGGCGTACGAACTTCATGTCACCGGCTTCGTCAAAGATTTTCGCGACCCGGTCGAGCCCTCAAGTGGCGCTGCGTTGTATGCCGAAAAGCGGTTCAACGAAAAAAGTGCGATTGGCGTGTTGAGCCGTTTTGCCAAAAGCGTCGATGACACTAAGCTTCACTACGGCGTCACCGCCAAACATTATTGTGAATGTCGCGACGTGCTGTTTCAAGCCGAAGTACAAGGCATCCATCAAAAAGTTGATGCTGGTGGCAGCAACAATCAAGTCGTCGCGACCGCGATGGCGACATGGATCGCAGCACCAGCGTGGATGGTGGATCTCGCGCTCAACTATTACGACCCGAACGTGCGCGTCAACGGGCTCGATCGCCAAGCTCTCGATCTACAAGCCCATTGGTTTGTTGATTCCCATTTTGAACTTCTCATGTCGGGACGGTTACAAGTTTTAGAATTTGGCAGCGGCGGGCCAACCGCAGCGTCAGCATTTTTGCAAGGTCACTTTCGTCTGTAGGTTGGCTTCGCCCAGCGCCGGGGCAGTCATGGTAGGCTCGCGCTCGCATGAAACGTGAAGTGCTGGCATCTGTAACGCTGGGTCTCGTGGTTCTAAGTGTTGCGCCGATGCGCAGTCTGGCTGACCAGACGGCGGCGGTGCCCCCACCCATTGCAGCAGGTGGCGCGGTCGCCACGCCAACGCCCAGCGGAGCTACGGTTGATGCAGCTGCGTCGCTGCCAGCGCCCGATGCGATACCCGCGGTGGCTGTGCCCGACGCCACACCAACCCCGGTGCGCAAAGGTTTTTCCTGGCGACTCGCCGGTGTTTTGCGGGTAGCCTCGACGGTGGTGCAAAACGATCCTAACGTGCAATTCATTGGCCGTTCTGACGGTTTTGAAGTGCAAGATGCCCGTGTCGGCTTGTCAGGCCGTTATGGCGAGCGTATCGGCGTCGAAATTTCGTTCAATGGTTCGCTCGATTCACGCGAGCGCGCCAATACCCCCAACGGTGAGTTGCGCGTTGGCCTGGTCGACGCCTTTGCCGACGTGGCACTAGGTAAAGACCTGAGTGGGCTGTCGTTGCGGCTGGGTCGATTTTTGACCTCGGCCGACCCCGATCAAATGAGCCAAGATCCAGTCGCGCAAATTACCGGTCGAGCATTTGTGGATCGTTCACTGATGAGCCGTGGCGTGCGAGCCACCGAAGGCTGGGAAACCGAAGGCTTAGCACCCACTCGATCGCACGGCGCTGCGCTACGCATGGACCCTGGCCATGTTGAATCGGGCGGTAAACTGGGTTTTGAAGTAGCGGTGCAAAATGGTGCGAATGATTTAGTTACGGCCAACGACAATGATGCGTTTGCGTTGTCGGTGTCGGGCTTTGTCCGGTTACCGCACAATAGTTTTGTGCTGGCGTTTGGTCGCTGGAATCCGCGCACCATTGGTGAGTTACCGTTGCGCCAAGATCAAACGGATCTCGACGCTGCGGTGTCGGGGTTACTGCACGTTGGGCCGGTCGAGTTGGCCGGTGGCTTTATGTTGCGCAACACCACCTTCGAAACCACCGGCGGCCCGTCGCAGTTGGCTATCGGTGGCCACGCCCAAGCGATGTATTCGATTCCGACCGATGTGCCTTTGGCCGTCGGCTATCGCTTTGGCATTTTGGATCCCTCCAACTTGGTGGTAACCGATCGGGTGATGGAGCACACGGTCGGGATGATCATGCGGCTCACGGCGATTCGGTCGCGGGTGTTGCTCAATTTTACCCATGTGGCCGAACAAGCCGAGCGCCAACTCGCGAATGATCGCGTGGAAGCTGTGTTTGAGGTCGCGCTGTGAGCGCACGCGGACGGCGATGGTTGCATGGGCCGGCCCTGGGCGTTGCGCTGGCGTTGGCGGGTGCTGCAATACTGGCCGCATGCAGCGAACCTGCACCGCGTTCGCGCGCGCAACGTATCCAAGCAGAATCAGAATTGATTGGTGGCCCCAAATCGGTTGGTCGCATCGGCGACTATTTGTTGGAAAACGATCAGATCCGACTGGTGATTTCCGACAAAGGGCAGGGCCGCGTCAATACCCCGTTTGGCGGCTCACTGATCGACGCTGATTTGCAACGCGTCGGTGGCAACGTGCATGGCAACGATCAATTGGCCGAGGTGCTGCCAGCTTTTTTGTTTACGGTGATCGAGCCAACCGAAGTCAATGTCGCCAAAGACGGCGCGGCGGGAGGCGTTGCGGAAGTAGTGGTTAAAGGCACCGGCGGTGATTTGTTACAAACCGTGGCGCTGCTCAATACCGCGTTACTATTTCCGCCGTCGCTCGATTTTGTGCAGACCTACCGGCTACAGCCTGGCAAGCGCTACGTTGAAATCGAAACCACCGTTACCAACAAGACCGCTGGGGTGCATTTGTTGCCTTACTTGGAGCCGTCGAAACTGCGCGATGCTGGGTTGAAAATCCCGGGCATCGAGAACTTGTCGTTCAGCGTGCCGATGGGCCAGTTGCTGTTGTTAGGCGGCGAGCAAGAGCTGTTTGCCCCAGGCAAACCGGGTTTTAATATTCGCTTCACGATTGAAGATAGCTACGCGACCGCCAAAGGCTTTCCGTCGTTTCCGGGCCTCGTAGTTGATTACCTCGCGACCAAAGGCCGTGGCGTGTCGTACGGCTTTACGATTCCTGAGCAATCATCAAACTACGCGCAAGCATTTATTGACCGTTATCAGCCGGGCCAATCGGTGACCAAGACATCGCTGTTGTTGCCGTTTACCTATGCGGGTGTCGCGGGTGCATTCACCAGCAATCCGCCTCCGGCGTTGGCGGCTGGCGAAGCGTTTACGTTTCGTTCGTATTTTATCGTCGGCAGCGGTGACGCCGCGTCGGTGCTTGAATCGATCTACGATATTCGCGGCACGAAAGCCGGCGAGTTTGTTGGGTTGGTGGTCGACCAACAATCGCAACAGCCGGCGCGGGATGCGTCGGTGATTATCTATGACGACAAAGGTGGGTTCATGACTCAAGCCCGCGTCGAAGATACCGGGGCATTTCGCGCGGCACTTGAACCCGGCGAATATACGTTTGTGGTGGTAACCGGCGATCGGCCGGTGACTTCGCCCAAAATGGTGCGGGTTGGGTTAGCCAACAAAACCGCCGTGCGCATTGAGCTTGCGCCACCAGCCACGTTGGCGTTGACCGTGCTCGACGAGCTGGGCCGCCGCGCTCCGGTCAAAGTGACACTGGTCGGCAATTTTGATGCGGCGAATCGTGGCAAAGACCCGCGTACATTTTTGTATTCGATTGCGTTAGGTGAACGCAAACGCCCGACCGCGTTCGATGGCGGCACCGAGTTTATTGAAAATCAGTGGTCGACTGCCGACGGTGTTTTGCAGGTGACGGCGCGGCCGGGTAACTACGACGTGGTGATTTCGCGTGGACCGGAATACGAAATTTTACGCGTGCCCGTGCAGCTTAAAGCCGGCGAGTTTGTCACCAAGCAGTTGCGCTTGCAGCGTGAGTTTTCAACACCGGGCTGGGTGGCCGGCGATTTTCACTTGCACGCCCAGCCGTCGACTGACAGTGATTTGTCGTTAGATGATCGCGTGGTTAGCTGTGCCGCCGAGGGCTTAGATGTCGCCGCTGCGACCGATCATAATTTTGTAACCGATTATCGGCCGTATATCGCCGCCAATAAACTCGATGATTGGTTGGTGGGGTTACCTGGGATGGAACTCACCACGTTTGAAGCCGGGCATTTTAACGGCTATCCGCTCAAGGTTGATCCGGGCTCCACGCGTGGCGGTGAATTTGTCTGGACTCGGCAGTCACCGCAAAAATTGTTTGATCAATTGCGCAACGATTTGGCGGTTGAACCGGGTAAAGCCATTGTGCAGATCAATCATCCACGGCAAACCGTGCTGGGGTATTTTGCGCAATTCTTCCTCGATTCAGAGACCGGTGAGCCCTACGTGCCAACGGGCATCATGGGTGTGTTTGCACCCTATGGTGATGAATTCAAAGCTGATAAATTTTCGTATGACTTTGATGCCATCGAGTTGATTACCGGTAAGCGTGAACAAGATGTTCATACATTCGTCGCGCCTACGCCGTTGCCGGCTGGGCCGTTTCCAGATCCGCAGCCGGTAGCTGGTCAGATTGTCCGGGGCCCGGACGGTCGGCCAAATTTTCCGGGTACCGTGGAGTCGTGGTTTGCGTTGTTAGATCGTGGCCACCGGGCCACCGGCGTTGGCACCAGTGACTCGCATGGCATTTTGGCTGAAGAGCCAGGCTACGCGCGCACGATGATCTTCGTCGGTGCCGGTAAAGATGGGCCCGGCGGGTTTTCCGGCAGTGATGTGGTCAAGGCCATTCGCGAACATCGTGCAGTCGCGACCACCGCGCCGTTTGTTGAAATGTCCGTGGGCGAGGGCCAAATCGGCGATACGGTTAAAGCCGGCCCGCGGGTGACCGTGACGGTGAAAATAAAGTCGCCGCGTTGGGCGCCGGTCGATAAGGTCATTTTGTATTCCAACAGTGTGATCGTTGGCCAACAAACGATTCCAGCTGCGCTCGGCCATGATTACGAAGCGCAATTCACGATCGACTTGGCCAAAGACAGCTGGGTGGTGGCGGAGGTCACCGGTGCCCGGAATATGTTCCCGGTGGTGGCTCCGGTGGAAGTGCCAGGCTTAGATGCAACCGTATTGATCAAAGCACTGTCATCGGGGCTCGATTTGGGTGGCCTACCGTTGGCCGCCAAGCTCAAGCCTGAGGAAACCCACGCGGTCTATCCGTATGCGATTACCAACCCGATTTGGATCGACGTGGATGGCGCCGGCTGGACCTCGCCTAAACCGGCCTTGCCCAAGAACGCAGCCAAGCCCGCGAGCGTTGTGCCTGACGTGCGCGACCAGTTTCATCACCTGACAAACACCGGTAGGCCGGCGGCTGGACCGCGCTGATGCGATTGCGCCTGCACCTAGGGCTAACTGTACTGGCTACTGCCGTTGCCGTTGCCATCGCGATGCCGCAGGTATGGGGTCACCGGTTCCCTGCAGTGCGCACTGTCGTGGTGCAAGTCGAACCGTGCTCGGTTGCGTTATTGGTTGGTTGGCGGCCGGCTTCAGGTGACACCACTGCGGTGTTACTGGGCGAAGCCAAAACCGGTGGTAAAGACAAGGAAGTCCAGATACTTACCCAGCGGCTTACTGCCTTGGCGTTAGCTCCGATTCGGCTTCGCATTGGCGGTGTGGAGGTTGCGCCAACTAGCGTAGAGGCGAATGTGACCGTCGAAGACGGCACTGGTAGGCCGGCAGTCTTGCTTTTGGTGTCGTATCCGGCAGGCCGTGCTGGGGCCTTAGAAATCGTGTCTAAAGACCCGAAATCAACAAGGATTTCATGGGTCGATAAGTCAGGCGGGCGAGTCGAGATCGGCGCAGCTCCAACGCAGTCACAATGGCATGATGACCTGGCCTCGTTTTTGCTGAACATGACATCAGCCATACCAACCGAGGGAACCGCGCCATGTCAAAACTCAGCAAAAAGTCCATCGCCATCGCACTCATCGGCGCCGCTGCCAGCCTCGCAGCCGGTTGTGACAAAGAAATCCCTAAAGACGACCCGCGCAATCCCTCCGCTCCAAAAATCCGCATCACCTCGCCGCAGCGTGGTGCCATCCTCAACGAAGTAGAAACTGTCACTGTCACCGGTACTGCGACCGACCCAGACGCGGATATCGCCACGGTGACCATCAACGGCCAAACCGTCACGTTGGATGCTGCGGGCAATTTCACCACGACGCTGACCGTCAAGCCGGGCGTCACTCTTGTTCGCGCCGTGGCAACCGACGCCGAAGGCAACGTCGGCAAACAAACCCAAGCTGTCATGGCTGGCAAAATGTCGCCGAACGACACCCAAGTTGACGATGGCATTTTGACCCGCATCTCGGAAGAAACGTTCACTGCGATTGGTCGCGGCACCGCGAAATTTATCGCTGACTCAGACCTCGGTGCCTTGGTCGCGCCAATGAACCCGGTGGTAAACGCCGGCGCGCCGACCGGCCCTGATTGTTTGTATGCCCAAGCCCATATCGGTGCTTTGGATGTCGGCAGCGCAACCGTCGCGCTGGTACCGCGCCAAGGCGGCGTTGATATCGAAATCATCTTGAACGCGCTCAAAGTACCAATGGTTGCCAATTACGCGGCGGCTTGCGTCGACGGCACCAGCAACATCAGCGCAAATGCTGACAAGGTTAAAATTGCAGCCACCTTGCAACTCGCCGTCAAAAATGGAGCGTTCGACGTCAAGTTGATCAACCCTGACGTTACCTTCACCAACTTGCGCATCAACACCGGCGGCTTGACCGGCCAAATCATCAACCTGCTGCAAATTGACCGTGCCATTGGCCCAATCCTCGGCGTTGCGGCAGAGCGATTTGTGGTCCCCATGATCAACAAGTCGTTGGCTGGCTTGAACACCACCAAACAAATCGACGTGCTCGGCAAAAAGATGGACATCTCGATTCGCCCAGGCGCCATTGATGTTGATGTTGACGGTGCGATGATTCGCCTCGACACCAAGTTCCGCATGCAGGGTGACTCGGCCGGCAAAGGCTTTGTCTACATGGCCAACCGCGACCCACAAATGGCCAACCTTTCGGGTTTTGCCATGGCCGTCGCCGACGACTCGCTCAACCAAATGTTCGGTAGCATCTGGGGCGCTGGCCTGTTGAACCAAAACATCGACCTCAAAACTGGCAACTACGGTACCGCTGGCAATCTGTTCTCGAAAATCGAAACCTTGGCGCTGCTGCCGCCAACCGTGGACGCCAACGGCGATGGTTCACTCAAAGTTGTTATCGGCGACATGATGGCAAAATTCGTCGATGCCGAAAGCGCGTTGGTTACCGCTGCCGCCATCAACGGTGAAGTGCGGTTGAAAGTTCAAACCACTGCGACCGGCGAACTGCGCTTGGCCGTTGACAACCCAACCATCGTCGTCGATGTGCTCGACTCGGTCGAAGGCGTCGAAGGCACCAACGCATTGTCCAACGACCAGTTCGAAGCCATCGTGTCCTTCGGACTGTCGCGCGGGGTTGCGGTTGCGGCTGGCACCCTCGGCACCATTCCGCTGCCATCGTTCGGTGGCGTGAAAGTCGAAAACGTCAAAGCTGAAGCCAAGAGCGGCTTTGTGATGGTCACCGGCGCCGTGCGCTAACTCGCGACGCTTTATGTTTGCAGTGTAGCCGCAGTCAACGCTGCGGCTTTTTTTATTTATGTGCGACGCGCAGCCGGTGGTGGTTCATGAGTGCGATTGCTGAATTACTTGCGCTAGGTTCGGCTCCAATCTCGCCGCAACATTTTCGGCTAACGAACGTCACGGGTCCAGCGTTACGTGCCTTCGAATCTGTGCTTAGCCACAAAAACGGATTCTATGCTTTCGATGGAGCGCTGCTGTTTCGACCAGATAGCTTGAGCCAGCCCGAGCTTGGCATCGTTCAATGGAATGACGCCGCGCTGTGGCGCGCTCGGTTTGCAGGCATCGACGGCCTGGTGTTTTTTGCCGACGACGTTTTTGGCCATCCATTTACGATGGGGTAGGCTGATACGATTTTCACCTTTGACCCAGAGACCGAATATCTCGTACCAATCGCTGACAACCTTGAGGCGTGGGCCGCTTGGATTTTAAGCGATCCGACTTACACGCTCGGTTCGGCGATCGCTGCACAATGGCAGCGTCGATTCGGTTCGATTCCTGCGGGCAGAAGATTGCTGCCCGCAACTCCATTCATGCTCGGTGGCTCGTATGAGCTAACAAATTTTCGCCCCATCGTTGCCGTCGAGGCAATGCAATACCGTGCTGACATCGCGGCCCAACTGCGAGGCGTACCCGACGGTACCCAGGTTATCCTGAAGGTGGTTGACTAATGCCAAGGTACGTTACGCGCACGCGATCGAAACGCGGACGCAGCTCAACGTAACCTGGCACGCACGCGGTGTTGCGACGACGAAACATGGACGCCCGCGCCGGGGAAAAGTTGATCGATGCTTGGGCTTTTCGTCATTGTTATTTTCACATTGCCGCTTCGTTAAGAAATGTGAACCGACGTCGGATTTCGTTCGACCGTGGGCTCGCGCGCAACGTTCGTTGGGTTTGCGTTTGACCTAACTCGACGTTTCAATTCTGTATGCTAATAACCAAAAATTCCGAGGCTGCCCAATCAAGCCGCGCTCGGGATGCACCTGCAAGGAGGAGCGCTTGTGTTAGACACCCTGACAGGATGGATCAATAACGAGTGGACTCCAGCACAGCGCATTTGGGCTACACTTATGCCTGCGCTCATCGCCTTGGCGTATTTGGTGGTTGGCCTGGTCGTGTTCAGCATTCGTTGCGCATACAAAGGTGTCCCGCAAGATAAAGAAACGCTGAGTCGTGGCGCGAGTGTGCTCGTCGGTTTTTATCTTCGCCACTACTTCTTCTGGATCATTCGGCCGTTGTGGTTGGTGTTGTTGCGCAGCGGAATTCCAGCTACTGCGGTGACAGCCCTCGCTGCATTATTTTCGGTTGCGGCGGGTGTGGCAGTGGCTGGTGGACGCTTTGCGATCGGTGGTTGGTTGTTTCTGGGTGCCGGCATCTTGGACATCATGGATGGCCGCATCGCACGGGCGCACAAGACGGATAGCCAAGCAGGTGCCGCACTTGATAGTGTACTTGACCGGTATGCGGACAGCGTGATGCTGATTGGCCTAAGTTGGTACTATCGAGATAGCTGGGTGCTGCTCGCTGTATTGGCGGCTTTTATGGGCACCAGCCTTGTCCCGTATGTGCGCGCCCGAGGCGAGGGGCTTGGCGTGTTGCTGCGAGGCGGCGTGATGCAGCGACCGGAGCGTGTGGTAATTCTCGGCGGCAGCGTGGCACTTTCCCCCATTGTAGACGCGCTGTTTTCTACCTACGATCCACATCCCATGCACTGGCTCGCGGTAGGCGGCGTGATCGTCGTCGCAGTTGGCAGCAACGTCACTGCATTACATCGGCTACGTGATCTGCTGCGCGCGTTGTCGCCCGAAGTCCAACTACGCCGCCGAATGCCAGTACACATTCTCGGGCTCAACATTGTGGCTGCGGTCGTCGCTACCTGTATTGATCTCGGCGCGGTGTTGCTCATGGTCGAGCTGGGCGAGCTGAGCCCAGCGCTCGCCACGGCTATTGGCTGTGGCCTCGGCGCGCTGATCAACTACACATTTAATCGCGTCATTACGTTCCGCAGCCGGCAAAAAGTTGGGCCGCAGATTTCACGCTACGTGCTGGTTAGCACCGTGGGTGCCTTGCTCAACACCGGCGTTGTAGCTCTGTTCGCGCATCATCCGCAGCTGCCCTATCTGTTGGCCTGGTGGATGGCGCGTGGTCTGGTGTACTTCATTTGGAATTTCCCGCTGCAGCGGGACTATGTCTTCGGCGATAGTGTGCCAGCGCCGGCCAACGTTGATCGAGACTTGGTTGCAGGGTAGTCGGGATGGCCAAGCAACACTGGATGCGACAGCTCGAAGGTGGCCTTGGGGCCTTCGCGGTGCGCTTTCATCGGCGGCCAGTGCGGGCGCTGATCTTCGCTGCATTGTTGACCGTCATCGGAGGGTTGCTAGCAGCCCGCTTGACCCTCAATGCCAACTTGGTCGACCTCTTACCGTCGACGTTTCAAAGTGTTCAGAACATCAAAAAGCTCGAGCAACGCTTCGGTGGCATCGGCTGGGTTACCGTGGTGGCTGAAGGCAGCGAACCGGCAGAACTCAAGCGCTTCGCTCGTGACATCGCGCCTGCACTTGAAAAGTTAGACGGGGTACGGTTTGTTGACTACGAGCGCCCCACACAATTCTTCGCCGAGCGTGCGCTCTACTATCTCGACATTGAGGATCTCAACGAAGCCTATCGTCGGCTCAAAGCCCGTGAGCAGTACGAGAAAAACGCCAACAATCCGCTGTACGTGAACCTGGAGGATCCGGCCGATGCGCCGTCGCTAGATTTTTCCGACCTTGAGAAAAAGTACCAACGCAACTCATCGAATCGGCTCGCGGGCGCAGGTGAATCTTTCTACCTCGATCCGGTCGCGCAGCGGATCGTGATCTTGGTAAAGCCGAAAGGCAACAGCGCGAATCTTGCATTTTCTAAGCGCATTGTGCGGCAGGTGAACGACCTGCTCACACAGGTTGATACCAAGCGCTACGGGCCGAACTTTCGAGTTGAACTCACGGGTACATTCAAGAAAAAGATCGACCAACAACAGCAGATTGCCCACGACATCAAAACATCATCGTCGGTAGCGCTCGTCATACTGTTGATCTATCTGGCTTGGCATTTTCGCTCACTGATGGCTGTGCTGCTCAGCCTACTGCCGGTCGGCGCAGGCTTGGCATGGACGTATGGCGGCGTCGGCCTCGGATATGGCCAGCTCAGTTTGCTGACAGGATTTCTCGGCGCCATTTTGGGTGGCTTGGGCGTTGAGCATGGCATCCATCTGCTGACGCGTTACCTCGCACTGCGCGCCGAGGGCGTAAGCAGCGAAGACGCAACGCGCGAGAGTTTTACGCATACCGGCGGCAGCGCTCTGATTTCGGCGTTGGTCGCAGCACTCACCTTCTTCTCACTCGCGGTGTCGGAGTTTCGCGCGTTTCGCGAGTTCGGCATCATCTCGGGCGCTGGCATGTTCGTGATGGTCGCTGCCTACGTGCTGGTGCTGCCTGCCGCGTTGGGGCTCGCTCATCGCTTGGGCTGGCGCCCGCGGCTGCCGGCGACGAGCCAACACAGCAATCACCCCATCGCACGCACGATCTTGCGGCTGCGCCGGCCGCTGACACTTGGCGTCGGCGTTTTGGTGTTGGTGTTAGCTGTCGAAGGTCGGCGCGTGACGTTTGATTTCGACTTCGCGTCTCTCGAAGATCAACACCTGCCTTCCTTCATCCGCGATAAGCAAGTCAATGCACTGCTTGGGCACTCGCAAACGCCGGTTGCTGTACTCACCGATCGCCTCGAGCAGGAAGGTGCGGTCGTTGCTGAGCTGGAGCGTCGCAAACAAGCGCTCGGCGATCACAGCACGATCGATTTTGTTGGATCCCTTGACGATTTGGTACCTCAAGATCAGCTTGCCAAACAAACGACGATGGCCCACATGGCGGAAGTGCTGGCTAACGTGGATCGCGACGCGCTCGACGAGACCGTGCGCACCCAGTTCGATGATCTACAGCAAAAACTAACCGCCCAACCGTTTACGCGGGCGGATCTGCCTACGAGTCTGCGCCGGCAATTTCAAGGCGACGGCCAAAACCTCAACGGTTTCGTGCTGGTCTTTCCCCGAATTAGCCTTTCCAATGGTGACCGTGTGCGCGACCTAGCCAAGGAACTCAGCTCGATTACCTTGCCAGATGGTGCGCAACTCACCGCGGCTGGTGAGCCCATGGTGCTCGCCGATATTTTGAACACCGTTACCCACGAAGGCCCCCTGATCCTTGGCCTTGCTGTTTTGACGGTCCTTTGCGCCATGTGGGGCACCCTCGGCTGCCTGCGCGATGCGTTGCTGTGCATCTTGCCAACGGCGGTGTCGTTGCTGGCCCTCGTCGGGATCATGCCGATTCTCGGCGTTCGGTTTAATTATCTAAACATCCTCGTCCTGCCGATGTTGCTTGGCACGACGGTTGATGCGGGGGTTCACTTGCTTGGTCGCCTCGGCACCATCGCCGGTACGCAGAACTTTGTGCCGGTATTCGCCGAAACCGGACGCGCGATCGCAGGTGGTTTGTTCACCAGCGTCGTGGGCTTCAGCGCACTGCTGCTCGCGGACCATCCTGGCCTCAACTCCATCGGCCGCCTCGCCAACCTTGGCTTCGCAAGCAATTTCGTTGTCATGTTGGTCGCGTTTCCAGCAGTGCTCGTGCTGATCGCCGAGCGGCGGGCAAGGCAAACGCCAACGGATACGCCACACTCTGACGAGCCGATACCGTGAACATCGACGAGCTTCGAGCTGTGCATCGGTTACCTGGCAAGCGTGGTTGGGCGCGCAAACAAGTCGTGCGCACGCTGGCTCGCGTCGTCGAGTGGACCACGTTGCTGCCGGGCCAAGCCCTTAACGTCAGCCGAATAAATCACCAACTGCTGGTCGGTGGGCATGTGCCGATCCGCGGATATCGGACGCTCAAAGAGCTGGGCGTCACCCACGTAATCGATATGCGTTCGGAGCGCTGCGACGACGCTGCGGCCCTCGCTGCGTTGCAAATTGAGTTGCTGCATTTGCAAACCCCCGACCGTCACGCGGTAACGATCGCACAACTACGAAAGGGGGTTAGCTGGGCCCTTCCTCGCCTAGAACAGGGTGCACAGCTATACTGTCATTGCGAACATGGCGTCGGCCGCGGACCGCTGATGGGCTTGGCGATCCTCGCTGCGCAAGGATGGAACGGCCGCGCGGCCTATCAGGCTATGCGCAAGGCACGCTGGCAGTGCACCTTAAACGATCGACAACTTGAAGGCTTGCTCGGATTTATTGAGGCATGGCCACATCGCGATGATCCACCGCCGCCAATCGCGCAACGAAGCGAGTAGGTTGGGGGCAAAAGTAAGGAGGGGGCTGCTTTGATAACTACGCGATCCACACATGCGGCAAATTTGAGTATTTACCCAGTGCACGATTCGCTGTCGCCGAAATTTGCCTCCGTTACCACATATTCTTCGATCGAGCTGACAGCCGATGAATACCTGAAACTGTTGGCATCGCCGAGATGGTCTTTTACCAGCCCAGATCTTCAATTCAATAGGGATTTTCTAGCTGACCGCTGGGCCTATCAATTTGCGTTGGAGAGATTTGGACCAGATAACGTGGGCAGCCTTGTCACATTATCGACGGGGCATAGCGAAAAACCGATGCTGTTTTTTACCGCGCAAGCACTGCAGGCACTGCGCCGTGACATTCAAACGTATCGAACTCACGCAAATCCTGGAATCGAAACGATGCTGACCCAGCGAGACCAACTTTTCGAAACGCTGCAACACGATCAGACTGCAATTCTCGTCGAGAGTTACTGGCCCACGCAAGAGTATGAGTAGGTTTACAACCTGGGTGACAGCAGCGCGCAACTGCGCACACGCATGTGCAGCCGTCAGCTACACCGTTGTCTCGCGCAACGTCAGGCCTTCGTACAATTCATCAATCGAGAGTGCGCAATCGATGGCGGAGATGGCGGCAGTCGCGCCGCTCCCAAATGTTGTCAGGGTCCACGTATCGTCCGGGTTTCGGACATAGCGTTCAATCAGTATTTTTTGCTCAGCTACCAAAATGTACTGCTGCAATGTCGGAATCGTTCGGTAGTACGCAAACTTGTTGCCGCGGTCGTAGGCTTCGGTGCCATTGGATAGCACTTCTACAATGACACTTGGATTGGTTGCACTATGATGGTCCTGTGCATCAGGAATAAGCTCACCGCAAACTACGGTCACATCAGGATACGCCGCAACATCCACCACTTGCATCCGAACGCGCAGGTCGGCAGAGTAAACCCGACACGGTTTGCCACGCAGCTGCATCCAAAGCTGAGCTGTAACCGCCGCCACAATGGCAGCGTGCTCCGCCGTGCCACCCGCCCTTGCGAAAATTCGTCCTTCAACAAACTCGTGTTTTGAATCCGCAGCTGCCTCGGCGGTCACATAGTCGGAATACCTGACGGTAGGTCGAAGTGCTGGACTCGCCATAAGGCCAGCCTATCACGGCGTGCGGTACCGGCCCGCATCATTTTGCGCGGCGCTACAGCTTGGCGATATCGGCAAACAGTTCGGTCGAGAAGTAGCGCTCCATGCGATCGCACAACACGGTGGCTAAGGTGTGGCCGGGGCCGAGGTGGCGGGCCAGGGCGCGCGCTCCGGCGAGGTTGAGACCGCTCGATGGACCGACGGAGAAGCCAGCGTTGCATAGCTCGCGGGTGGCGGCGATGGCTTCGAATTCATCGATGTGAATGTCGGGGCCCATGGCAATTTGTTCGGGATGCAAAATCGTCGACAAGCCTTCGATGACACCGGGAATGCCGCCGCAGACTTCAGGCTGGCCAGCGAAACACACGGCGCCTTTTTGCGGCAGGACGCGTGCGATGTGCGTCGGTTGTCCTGCGTCGCGCAAGGCGCTAGCGATACCCATCAAGGTGCCGCCGGTGCCGACGCCGGCGACAAAGCCGTGAATGGTGGTGCCGACTTGGTCGATCAATTCAGGACCGGTTTTGATTTGATGGGCCCGGGCATTGAGCGGGTTTTCGAATTGCCGAGGCAAAAATACCTTGGGGTCGGCAGCGGCCATGCGGCGCGTTTCTTCGATGGCACCAACCACGCCTGCCGCCGGCGGTGTGAGCACCGCTTCGCCGCCGTATCGTTGAATGATCAACAAACGTTCGCGGCTGACATTGGCCGGCATCACGGCGCGGAATTTTACCCCAAGGACAGCGCAGGCCATCGCTAATGCAATCGACGTCGAGCCACTCGATGCTTCCACCACAATACTGGTCTCGGTAATTGCGCCGGTTTCAACACCGTGGCTGAGCAAGTATGCTGCAACGCGATCTTTGGTTGAGCCCGATGGCAACATGTACTCAAGCTTGAGCCAAATGGTGCAGCCGGTGGCGGCATCGGCATAGGGCACCGAGATGGTGCCGCCGGTCATGCGGTTGAGCCAGGCTTTACGAGTCAACAGACGCGAAGCGCCAGTTGCAGCGAGTTGGGCAAACATAGCGTGATGGTGCGCGTAGCGATGGCCGTCGAGCAAGGCCGCTGGGCGCATCTCGACCAAAAACCGACGCTGAGGTTGCGGTTTCGGAGCCAACTTACCAAACCGCTTGCCAGCGTCGCGGGCCCACCGTATGAAGCACCATGCGGGTTGCCCATTTTTCAGATTTGCATTTGTTGTCCCTCGATGGCGTCAAGAAGCTGCAATACATGAACAAGCGTTGGATCGGCGCGATGAATCTGCTGTCCAACCGCGGCCGGCACTATCACACCGAAGCGTTTGAAGACATGGTGGTTGATCTCAACGGCCAAAACATCGACCACATCATCTGCACGGGCGACATCACCAACTTGGCGTTCGTACAGGAATTTCAATTTGCCAAAGTCCGGTTTGATCGGCTGAACTTGGGCCCAAGTAATATTACGGTGCTGCCCGGTAATCATGATTCGTACGTCACCGAAGGCGCGCGGCATTACGCTGAGGTTTTCGGTGCGTACTTTACGCCGGATGCCGAGTGGGCCTGGCCAGCGCAACCCGCAGGTACCCGGCGCGAAGCTGGTGACAATAAAGATGAACGCGCGTGGCCGCTGGTGCGCGTGCGCGGCGAGCTCGCAGTAATCGGTTTATCGACGAGTCTCAAAACACCGTGGTTCACGGCGTGGGGCAAAGTTGGTTCGTTGCAATTGCAGCGCCTGCGCACCGTGCTTACCGACCCACGGTTAGCAGGCAAAGTGCGCGTGGTCGCAATTCATCATCCGCCGGCTGGGCATCGCGCCAAATCAAAAATTCGCGGGCTGCGCGATCATCAGGCATTTGCTGACGTGATCAAAGACTGCGGCGCTGAGCTCATCATTCATGGCCATGAGCATCGCGATATGTTGGAGCACTTGGCCGGCCCAAGCGGCCTGATCGACGTTCGCGGTGTGCCATCGGGGACGTACGAGGCCAACAAACCAGAGCGCACCGCCCGCTACCGAATCTTCGAGATCTCCAATGGTCGGGTCATTGGACAAGCTATGCGGGTTTGGCACCGAAGTCGCAGCGTATTTGAGCATGACATCACTCAACTCACTGCAACTGCCTAATCTTGCTACACTTGACAACAATGAATCGAGTTCGGTCGGCGCTGCAAAAGCGTCAAAAAGTGGTGATAACCTGACATATGTCAATTCTGGCAACTCGGGCATAACTGCTCGACTTGACAAAGGTTTAGTCACTGCGATAACTCCCCACACGCCTATGACAACCTTGGCTCCACCACTAAAAACCCTGTCCAAAGACGAAGCCGACGAGTTGTTGGCCCTTGATGAAAAATACGTGATGCGACCATGGGCGCATCCACCTGGTGAACCGGTCATCGTTGCGAAAGCGAGCGGCTGCGTTATCACGGATGTGCAAGGCAAAGAGTACTTGGATTTCACGGCTGGCTATTTCGTGAACAACGCTGGCCACTGCCACCCACGCATCGTGGCTGCCGCTACCAAGCAGCTTAAGTACGTGCTGCAAGTCTCGGGTAAGCACGGCACCGTGCCGATGATTCGGCTCGCTGAGAAATTGATCACACTTGGGCCCAAGAGCCTGAACAAAGCGTTCTTCTCCACCGGTGGTTCGGAATCCAATGAATTTGCACTGCGGTTGGCGCG